>JAXJDU010000091.1:0-2908 GCA_036301785.1 Acutalibacteraceae bacterium
TCTTCATACTGCTGCTGTAGCTTGTCTATCTGCGTTGCAGATAGACAATATGCTGTTTCATCAAGTGTAGGAAGTATGATATCTGAATAAGTATGATTTTTTAAAGTGCCTTGGCTTTCGCAGGCACTTTTTTTATTTTCTCTGTTTTCATTTACTGTACTTTCATTTTCTTTATTTTTATTTACTTTACTTTTATTTTCTTTACTTTCCTTTTGTGGAGTTTTTGCTTCATTAATCGGGGTTTTTGCAGCAGAAACAGGGGTTTCTGTTACAGAAACTATTTTTTCAGGCATAGCAACAGAAGCCGATTGAGCATTGTCTGACCCAATCAACCAATATTTGTTCATATCTACCTTGTTCCTTACAGTCACTTCACTATAGCGTTGCTGAATTCCAACAGAGGTTATAACTGATTGATTAAGGAGTTCTTTATCGAAAAGCCCTATATCCGCACAATACAGAATAACTTGTAACACAAGGTTCTTGTTCCTTACCCATCTGTTCCCTATAATTCGCACAAGCTGACTAACCAGCTTGTCTAACGAAAGCTCAAGATAATACCCGTTACTATAAACCTTGCTTATAATTATTTCGTAAACCAATATACCCAGCGGGCCAAATTCGTCAAGCAGGTCCATAATTTTGTAATTATCATAAAAATCCACATCTAAAGGAAAATAGTACAAACCCTTCTTTGTAGGTCTTGCCATTTTATCCCTCCATATGGTAATACTTAACATGAGTAAAATCAGATATTATTTATGCTAAGTATTATTCAGTATTATATTAAAAAGCTTATAAAACAAATGTTCTTATTTTATTGTATAGCAAATTTTTCAGCTTGTCAATAAAAAATAAAACAAATGTTTATATTTAAAAATCGTATAAATACTGTAAAAGCTGTTAAAACTTAATTGCTTGGAAAATATCCGGATAATTAATTTTATTACCACAGTAGATTTTAATAAAAAATCAAAAACTATTATCAACAGCATGAAGGAGGTGAAAAAATGGAAAAATTTATAAAAAGAGCCACCGTTGCAGTTGCTGTTGCGTGTACTGCACTTTTTGGATTGGGGGCGTTTCTTAACAACTGTTTGCCGTCTGAATTTATAGTAGATAAAACAGGCAACGAGTATATAGAGTCATACGGTGTAACGCTAAGCACCTACACCACAGATACCTCAAGCGAGGTAGAGGGGAAAATCATGTTGGGTAATGTTATACCGATTAAGGATGTAGAAATAAATATAAAAGAAAACGAAAGCCTTGTACCATGTGGCATACCATTTGGTATACAGCTGTTTACCGACGGTATTATGGTAGTAAAAACCGACAGCATAACA
Organism: Acutalibacteraceae bacterium; assembly: GCA_036301785.1. Lineage (GTDB taxonomy): Bacteria > Bacillota > Clostridia > Oscillospirales > Acutalibacteraceae > CAG-964. The sequence continues at coordinate 1,347 of JAXJDU010000091.1, forward strand.
GTAAATGATAAAACCTACAACCCAGCCAGAGATTGTGGAATAGAGGTAGGCGATATTATAACCCACATAAATTCTGAAAAGGTAACCTATACCGAGGATTTACCGATAATTATAAATGAATCAGACGGTAAGCCACTAAGCCTTAGTATTATAAGAGATGAAAAGAAAATCTCTAAAACTATTATTCCCGTAAATTCGGGAGATGGCAGCTATAAAATAGGCTTGTGGGTGCGTGACAGCTCGGCAGGTATTGGCACTATGACCTTTTACCACGAGCAAAGCAAAGCTTTTGGAGGACTTGGCCACGGAATCTGCGATGTTGACACAGGCGAGCTTATGCCACTGTCTAAGGGAGAGGTAACCGGTGCAGCTATAGACAGCGTTACAAAGGGTAAAAACGGCTGTGCAGGTACATTGAATGGACACCATACCGATAACGGTTTAGACGGTTGCATTGTAAGCAACTGTGACTCGGGAGTTTTTGGATATCTTAATAATCGTCCTACAAATCACAGGGCTATTCCGGTTGCATATAAGCAACAGATAAAAACAGGCAAAGCTCAGATAATATGCACCGTAGATGACACCCCACGCTATTACGATATCAACATTGAATCTGTAAATTTTAACAGCAAGGCAAAAACAAAAAATATTGTAATAGAAATCACAGACGAAAATCTGCTTTCAAAAACCAACGGTATTGTACAGGGCATGAGTGGCAGCCCTATAATCCAGAATAATAAGCTGGTGGGTGCAGTAACACACGTTTTTGTAAACGAGCCAACAAAGGGCTATGGCATTTTTATCGAGAATATGCTGGAGTCAGCAGGGTAAGCAAAAAGACAGGGACAACAGCCCTGTCTTTTATTGTGTTTGGTATAATTTACCTTTTCTTTCTGTTGACATTAGATTTTTTGTGTATTATTATTAATTCAAGCGATATACACAATAAACGGGAGGAGGTTAACAGCTATGAAGGTAACATATATTCATCACAGCTGCTTTCTTGTAGAAACTGACCGTTACTACTACTTATTTGATTACGAAAAGGGTAGCCTGCCAGAAATGGATATTACAAAGCCGGTTTTTGTTTTCTCCAGTCACAGCCATTCTGACCACTATAATTCAGAGGTTTTCTTGTTGCTTAAAGAGCTTGGTATGCAGAATATAAGAGCAGTCCTGTCAGATGATATCGAAGCTCCTGCTGATATAGATACCCTGCTGGTAGCTCCACAAAAGGAATATGAATTGGGATTTCAGCAAAGGCTTACAACCTTTAAATCTACTGATTTAGGTGTAGCATTTCTGATTGAAGATGATAAAAAGCTTATTTACCATGCTGGTGACCTTAATGATTGGGTATGGGAAGAAGAAAGCGACTCCTACAATGAACAGATGACAGCAGATTATCGCAGGCAAATCAGACGGCTTTCTGAAAAGCTGAATAATCAGCAGATAGATGTAGCTTTTGTTGTGCTTGACCCAAGACAAGAAAAGGACTACGACAGAGGTCTTTGCTATTTCTTAGAAAATATCCCTGTAAAGCAGGTTTATCCTATGCA
>JAXJDU010000092.1:0-3570 GCA_036301785.1 Acutalibacteraceae bacterium
ACCCACCACCCTTTAAAAAGGGTGGACCTAAACTTTACGCTTTTCTCTATCGAAGTTTGTTATTAGCCATACAAACTACAATTTATAAATCAGATTAATGACTGCATACCGTTATCTGATGACGGATAATTATAGCCTAAATGCTTGCAGGCAAGCTCGGTTACACATCTGCCTCGTGGTGTACGGTTTAAAAAGCCTATCTGCATTAAATAAGGCTCGTATACATCCTCTATGGTAACAGCCTCTTCTCCTATTGTAGCAGCTAAGGTTTCAATTCCCACAGGGCCACCCTTGTAGAATTTTATCATAGCCTCTATCATTCTTCTGTCGTTAGAATCTAAACCCAGCTCGTCAATTTCCATTCTGTCCAGTGCTAACTGAGAAACCTCGCAGTTTATTACACCATTGCTCATAACCTGTGCAAAATCACGCACACGCTTTAAAAGTCGGTTTGCAATTCGTGGTGTTCCTCGTGAACGGGAGGCAATCTCTAATGCACCGTCATAATCTATTGGCATATTTAAAATACCTGCACTTCTTGTGACTATTTTTCCCAGCTCCTCTGGTGTGTAAAGCTCTAATCTTAGTACAACACCAAATCTGTCACGAAGTGGTGCAGATATCTGGCCTGCTCTTGTGGTTGCACCTACCAGAGTAAACTTAGGCAATGGCAGGTGGTACGATGTAGCCATCTGACCCTTACCAGTAATAATATCTATTGTAAAATCCTCCATTGCAGAATAGAGAATTTCCTCTACCTGACGGTTAAGACGATGAATTTCATCTATAAACAATACATCACCGTCGTTAAGGTTTGTAAGTATAGCTGCTAAATCTCCTGGCTTTTCTATTGCAGGACCTGTGGTTATACGCAGGCTTACACCCATTTCATTTGCGATAATACCAGCAAGCGTTGTTTTACCTAATCCTGGTGGACCATAAAGCAATACATGGTCCAGAGTTTCGTGTCTTTGCTTGGCTGCCTGTATATAAATTGCAAGATTTTCCTTTACCTTTTCCTGACCTATATATTCATCAAGATTTTTAGGTCTTAAAGGATTTTCTGAATCTCCGAATTCATCGGGTAGCTCCTCGGGGTCTACAAGTCTGTTTTCAAAATCTATTTCATCAAAATCCATTGTTCCCCCTCCTTATCTTCTTCCTATTTCTTTAAGCACTGCACTTATAAGCTTTTCTACTGGCTGTGAGCAGTCAAGGGTATTGAGTATTGGTGTTACCTCATTAGAGGTAAAGCCAAGTACACCTAACGCCTCTATAGCCTTTGGCATATTGCCTGTGCTTACTGCTGCTGGCATAGACTGCACTGTAAATTCAGCAGACGGCAATACATTATCAAATGCCCTTATTTTATCCTTTAAATCGAGCACAATTCTCTCAGCTTTCTTTTTGCCTACACCCTGTGCCCGTGAAATTGCATTAATATCAGACGAAGCCACTGCTAACACAAGCTGTTCAACTGTAAGCACAGATAGTATTGATAATGCCATTTTAGCACCAACACCACTTACTGTAATAAGCAGCTTAAAGCATTCAAGCTCGTTTTCTGTAGCAAAGCCGTATAGCTCCATAGCGTCCTCTCGCACTGCAAGGTATGTATACAGCATAGCCTCGTTATTTATGGCAGGCAATGCATTTTGTGTGGCAAGCGATGTATAGCACTTATACCCTACTCCACCACATTCTATTGCTGCAAAGCCTTGACCTATGCACAGCAGTTTACCTCTTACGCTGTAAAACATTAATTATATCTCCCTTTTGTAATAAAACTTCTTAAATCACTGCCCCTTGCCTGAATATGGCATAATGCTATTGCCAAAGCGTCGGCAGCATCGTCAGGCTTCGGGATTTTATCCAGCTTTAAGAGCCTGCGTGTCATTTCCATTACCTGTGGCTTTTTAGCCTTACCATAGCCTGTAACTACGGTTTTAACCTGTAATGGTGTGTACTCAAAAATGGGTACATTATTTTGCTGGGCTGCAAGCAGAATTACACCTCTTGCCTGTGCCACATTTATTGCTGTTTTCTGGTTGTTCTGAAAATAGAGTTTTTCTATTGCAAGTGCGTCTGGTCTGCACTTCTGTATAAGTCTGCTGGTATTATTATAAATAAATTCAAGCCTGCTGTTAAAGGGCATATCGGCATCGGTAGTTATTGCACCATAGCCCATTGGCTTATAAATATTTCTGCCATAACATACTACACCCCAGCCTACTATTGCATAGCCTGGGTCTATGCCTAATACAACCATTTTTACCTCCTATATTCAGCTAACCTGTTTTCGCATACATTTTACCCATTCTAAGTTATTATAGCACACACAAGCAATTTAAACAAGCAAAGTATAAAATTAGCATGCTAATATTTTATAAATTTAAACCTTATGCAACAAATTGATTAAAGCCTCATATTATAAAAATAAAATTTTCTTTTATTTTTATACAAGCTTGCCTATTTAAAGGCAAATTCATAGTGTTTTTTTCTATATTATGCAGATATATTTATCTGCATTAAATTGAGAAAGGAGTAAAAAATGCAAGGAATTAAAAAAATCAGACTGAAGGTATATTCAGACGGCACTGTGCTTACAAGCAGTGATGTGCTTGGATATACAGGCGAGCATAAAAGTGGCGAGCTTATTTTTGAGCTACCTCCACTTTTAAAGGATACAGCCTATACCTATACATTGAATTTTGAAGATGAGCAGAATAATGTGTGGGTTGCAAGCTTGCCAGGTGACTTCACATTTGTAATACCAATGGCACTTACACAGGGGAATTTGCTGAGCGTACAGCTTATTATTATGCAGGACACCACGGTTGTTTTTAAATCTGACTGTGTAAAATTCAGCCTGCATACTGGTGTGGATATGGTTGAGGTTACAAACAAGTACAACGGTTTACTTGAGGATACTCTTGATAAATTCAATAATCTTATCGACCAGCTGGGAGATTATGACCTTACAAACCTGAGAGGTGTGGTATCTATTGAGAAAACAGCAGTAAACGGTCTTGAAGATACCTACACAATATCCTACACAGATGGAACAACCAATACATTCACTATAACAAACGGAAGTAACGGTGAAAAGGGTAATGACGGAGATGACTATATATTAACTGAGGACGACAAGCGTGAAATAGCAGGAATTATTTTGAATGAATACCCGATAAGCGTATTTAAATCTGTTAATACAACAACACACACGCTACACCCTGACCCAACCTTTACCCCAACCCAATACGAGGAAGGAGAGATATAAATGGCGTACATAAAAGAAACAATATCATCAAATGGCGACAGAACAGACTTTGCACGAGCTTTAAGGGATTCCTTTTTAAACAACAGTGTTGCACCGTTTGAGCTTGTCAGCGAGGACTACACAACAAACGCAAATATACCTGTTGTAGAGGTAGCGAGAAACAACCTGAAAATAAAATTTTCTGTAAATTTTACAGGCTCTCAGACACAGGTAGCTGTTTATACAAAATCAGATAAATACATAAATCAAAATACTGTTTCGCACGCTTCAGGTGATACAAACAGTGCAGA
>JAXJDU010000093.1:0-4458 GCA_036301785.1 Acutalibacteraceae bacterium
AGTAAGAGTTCGACACATTACATGTGTCCTTTATAAAAAATACTTTAAATCAGTACAAACTAACTGTAAATGTTGAAATTTTATCATTGTGCTATAAAGCCATACAGAGTGCAACTCTGACCGATAAACTTCAATTTATCAGTCTAAGAAGTCCTTCAGCTTTTTGCTACGGCTTGGGTGGCGTAGCTTACGAAGTGCCTTTGCTTCTATCTGTCTGATACGCTCACGGGTTACATTAAATTCCTTACCAACCTCTTCAAGTGTTCTCTGACGGCCATCAATCAGACCAAAGCGTAGTATAAGAACCTTTTTCTCTCGTGGTGTCAGGGAATCAAGTACATTGCCAAGCTGTTCTTTAAGCAGTGTATGAGAAGCTACATCAGCAGGTGCTGGTGTGTCATCGTCAGAGATAAAGTCGCCAAGGTGGCTGTCTTCCTCTTCACCGATAGGTGTTTCAAGAGAAACAGGCTCCTGTGCCACTCTCATTATTTCTCGTACCTTTTCAACTGGCATATCGATTTCTTCTGCAATCTCCTCAGCTGTAGGCTCGTGACCGTTTGTATGCAGCAGCTGGCTTGAAACCTTTTTAACCTTATTGATTGTTTCTACCATATGAACAGGTATTCTTATTGTTCTTGCCTGGTCTGCAATAGCTCTTGTAATAGCCTGTCTTATCCACCATGTAGCATAGGTTGAAAATTTAAAGCCCTTTGTATGGTCAAACTTTTCAACAGCCTTGATAAGACCCAGATTACCCTCCTGAATAAGGTCTAAGAACTGCATACCTCTGCCCAGATATCTTTTTGCGATACTTACAACCAGACGAAGGTTAGCCTCTGAAAGTCTTTTCTTAGCAGCAACATCACCGTTTTTGATTCTTACAGCAAGCTCAATTTCTTCCTCTGATGAAAGCAATGGTACTCTACCTATCTCTTTAAGATAAACCTTTACAGGGTCATCAATAGCAATGCTGTCAGTTGATACAACATCTAAGTCTGAATCATCGCCACCGTCAAGGTCTGCCTTTTCCATTTTGCTTATTTCGATATCTGAAATATCTGTAATATCCTCAACAAGGTCTTCAACGATTTCTATACCCTCTTTTTCAAGCTGGTCATACATACGTTCAAGCTGTTCCGGGTCAAAGTCAATTTCGCCCATAATATCGAAAATTTCTTTTGTTGTAAGCTTTCCCTGCTGCTTACCCTTTTCAAGAATTTCCTTCAATACTGTTCTTTTGTCCGGTTTTGTAACTGCCATAATTTTACATTCCTTTCCCTTATCTCTTATGCAAAGCACTATGAATAATGCATTGCCCTTTGCTGATTCATACCCCATCTTCTTAATTATTATATAAAAAATGTGTTTAATTCTCAGCAAATCTATTTTACATAATTTGGAGCATAACAAATATTATTAAGCTCCAATATAAAATACTGAATTTATTACTTCTTTAAATTTTTAAGATAATTAAGCATATCATCATCAGACATTTCTGACGGTGACTTAGCAGCCTGCTTCTGATACTCTGCTTTAAGCACCTTTATACATTGGTCAAGTGCCTGCTTATGCATGGTTTCTGGTAAAACCGTAGAAACATATGCTGTTATATAGCTTAATTCTTCATCGTTAAAGCTCTGCGAAATTGCAGTAAGCGATATATCCTTGCCACTTAACAATCTGCCTGACAGCAATTTATAAACATCACGGTTAAACGCTGTTACAAAGCTGTTAGAGGGTATTTGGCTGTTTATGTACTGCCCCATATCTGGATTATTTATCATAAAGGCAATAATATATTCCTCTGCCTTTGTTGCTTTAAGATGTCTGGATTTCTCTGGATTTATTTTATCATGCTTTGCCGAGATATCCTCGGTAATATTATGAAACTCTCTTTTTTGCTGCTGACGGTTATTAAACCTTACAGCCTTGTTCATCTGCTGCTCTATAGCAGACTTCTGCACATCGAGTGCATCGCTTAATCGGGTAATATAAATATCACGCTCTATAGCATTTGCTGACTGAGCTATTATTTTTATTGCCTCGTTCAAATAATCTACCTTGCCCTGTGGCTGTGATATATTGTACTTTTCTTTCAGTAAATCAAGCTTATAATCAATATCGCCGGCACTTCTTTCAAGCAATACCCTGAACATTGCCGGTCCCTTGTCACCATGAGCCTTCATAAACTCGTCAGGGTCTTTAGCATTCGGCACAGTAACCACACGCACCTTAACACCTGCATTACGCAACAAGGAGATTGCTCTGTCAGACGCTTTTCTGCCTGCCTCGTCTGAGTCATAGCAGATTACAACCTCATCTGCATAGCGTCTTATTAAATCTGCCTGCTGTGCTGTTAACGCAGTACCCAGTGTTGCAACTGCGTTTTCAAAGCCTGCCTGATACAGTGCTATTACATCCATATATCCTTCAGCAAGAATAAGCTGACGGGTATTCAGGTTTTTAGCCATGTTAAGTGCAAAAAGCTGTGTGCTTTTTGAGAAAACAGGTGTATCTGAGGTATTCAGATACTTCGGCTTCTGGTCACCCATTATTCTGCCACCAAAGGCTATTACATTACCTCTTAAATCTATTATAGGGAACATAACTCTGTTAAAGAAGCGTGAAACGGTATATCCGTTTTTCGACTTATAGGCTACATTTGCCTGTATCATCTCGCTGTCGGTATAGCCCTTATCACGCAGATGATTTATAAGCTCAAAGCCGTTATCACCAGCAAACCCCAGACCAAAACGCCTGATTGTCTTATCGGTTAATCCCCTGCCCTTTAAATAGGCTAGTCCACTTTGTCCTATCGGTGATATTAAATTGTTATGAAAAAACCTTGCTGTTTCTCGGTTTATCTCGTAAATTCGTCGCTTCAGCTTAGCCATGCTGTCATCGTAAGAATCCTGTGGCATATTCATGCCGGCACGCTGAGCCAGAAGCTTGACTGCATCTATGTAATCAAGATTTTCTATTTTTTTAGTAAAGGTAATTACCTCTCCCCCTGCACCACAGCCAAAGCAATAAAACGACTGTGTGTCAGGATATACATAAAACGACGGGGTTTTCTCGTTATGAAACGGACATCTTCCACTATAAAGCCTGCCAGCTTTTTTTAGTGTAACATAAGAAGAAACCACATCGGTAATATCATTTCTATCTCTTAACTCCTGTAAAAACTCCTCGGGCAAAGCCAAATTTATCACCACCGTAAAATGCCCTTTAAATATCTATTATAATTCTAAAACTGCCATTTTTTTGGCACTACTAATTCGCTGTAAAATTTTATTGCGTACTGGTCACTCATGCTTGCTATATGGTCACACACAGCCCTGTCTATACCCTCTGCTTCAATAATAGGCTGAATATATGGCTGCATTTTTTCAGGGTGCTTTTTGAAATATTCATATAGCTTGCTTACAAGCTCTGGTACTTTTTCTTCTTCTCGCCTTGTATATTTATTGGTATAAACATATTCATACATAAACTTGTGTATACCGTTATAGGCTTGTGCAATATCGTCTGCCATTTTAAGGCTGCCGTCTTTGCTGTTATCTATCATAGATTTAACAAGCGTGTTGATTCGCTGGCTTGTAGTGTTGCCAAGCACATCAGTAAACTTTTTTGGTATATCCTGCTCTTTCAGGATACCAGCTCGTATTGCGTCATCTATGTCGTGATTTATATATGCGATTCTGTCGGCATAGCGTACTACTCTGCCCTCAAGTGTATCTGCCCAATCACCCTTAGTGTGTCGCTCGATACCATTCAGCACCTCATAGGTAAGATTAAGACCCTTGCCGTCCTTCTCCAGCTTTTCCACAACTCGCACACTCTGAATATAGTGCTTAAAGCCACACTGCGACACCTCGTCAAGTGCTCTTTCGCCTGCGTGGCCAAATGGAGTATGACCCAAATCATGCCCCAGAGAAACAGCCTCGGTTAAATCCTCATTAAGCTGTAATGCCATTGCGATTGTGCGTGCTATCTGAGATACCTCAAGAGTATGTGTTAGTCGTGTACGGTAATAATCACCCTCTGGCGACAGAAAAACCTGAGTTTTATGCTTTAAGCGTCTGAATGCTTTGCAATGTATAATTCTGTCACGGTCACGCTGAAAGCAGGTACGCACAGGGCATACATCATCGTCATATTTTCTACCCTTACTATCTGATGAAAGCATAGCATACTGTGACAAACGCTCTTTTTCCCAATTTTCTGTTCTTTTGCGAATATCCACTGCTACACCTCCAAACAAAACACCTTTTGCGACTGTGCTGATATTTGCATATCTAACACTACGCATTGATATATACTTTAAATTTTTGAAAAACCCTTTAATTTTTCAAAAAAATTTTTCGACAAATTGGAATTTGTCGGTGTGAGCTAACGCTCACACCAGTGGCGAGATAGCGTAAAGTTTAGGTCCACCCTTTTTAAAGGGTGGTGGGG
>JAXJDU010000094.1:0-5202 GCA_036301785.1 Acutalibacteraceae bacterium
AACTACTGGAGGTGTTTGCCTGTGTTTATTGCTGAGTCTGCGAATGTTGATAATGTATGTGGTGATGAATCAGCTAAAATATATAATAATTGCAGGGTGGTTAATACTACTCTTGCAAACGACGCAACCATTGGTGACGATTCAAGGGTATTTAACAGTAGCCTTGAAGAGTTTGTGCATATTCAGCGAGGTGCACTTATGTATTCTACCGATATAGGCAGATACACCTATACAGGCAGAAGCTTTACATCGTGGCATTGTAAAATAGGCAGGTTTTGCTCTATCTCATGGAATGTAAGCATAGGTGGAGCAAACCACGATTACGAAAGAGTAACAACTCATTCTTTTTTGTATGCTGATGATTATAAATTTATAAATCAGGGTGCAGGCTATAACAGATTTGAAGATGAATGTGTTATAGGTAATGATGTATGGATTGCAGCAAATGCCTGCATATGCCGTGGTGTAACAGTTGGTAATGGTGCTGTGGTGGCTGCCGGTGCTGTGGTAACTAAAGATGTACCACCATACACTATTGTTGCAGGTGTGCCGGCAAAGCCGATAAAAAAGAGATTTTCTGACGATATAATAGAAATACTGCAAAAAAGCGAGTGGTGGAATTTACCTGCCGAGGTGCTTCGTGATAACTTTGAGCTTTTTAACAGTAAACCTGATTCAGAAACAGCCAAAAAAATATTGGCGTTAAAAGATAAAGTATAAGGAGAAAACAAATGTTAATTTCTGTTGCAATTCCATGCTATAACTCATCTAAAACATTGCCAACAGTTGTTAAAGAAATTCAAGAGGTCTTTAGCAACCAAAAGGATTATGAATATGAGATAGTTCTGGTTAATGATAATTCACCCGATAATACATTTGAAGTTATCCAGCAGCTATGTAGAGAAAACTCAAATATTGTGGGTGTAGACCTTTCTAAAAACTATGGTCAAAGCTCTGCTTTGATGGCTGCTATTAACTATGTTAAGGGTGATATTGCTGTATTCATGGACGATGACGGACAGCACCCACCAGACGAGCTGTTTAAGCTTGTTGAGCAGGTAGAAAACGGCAACGACCTTGTGTATGCCTGCTTCCCACAGAAAAAGCACTCTGCCTTTAAAAGAATAACAAGCAACCTTAACTCAAAGCTGTTAGAGGCTACAAACAGAAAGCCTAAGGGTATAAAAATAACAAGCTATTTTGCTTTAAGCAAGCTTTCTGTTAATGCGTTAAGAGAATATAAAAGCCCATACCCATCTATTTGTGGCTATTTGTTACAGGTTACAAGAAGAATTGTAAATGTAGAAATAAACCACCGTGCAAGGCTTGCAGGTTCAAGTAATTATAACCTTAAAAAGCTTATCACATTATGGCTTCAGGGCTTTACTAATTTCTCTATTGCACCACTAAGGTTTGCCTCTATGTTAGGTGCTGTATTTGCAGTGCTGGGCTTTTGTGTAATGCTTTATTATATTATCTGTAAGCTTGTTAATCCTAATGTAGCAGTAGGCTTTACATCTATTGTGTCGCTTATACTTATAATAGGTGGCTTTATAATGCTTATGCTTGGCATTATCGGAGAGTATATAGGCAGAATTTATATTTTGCTGAGCGATATGCCACAGTTCAGGGTAAGAGAAGTAATAAATAAAGAGGATAATGTAAATGAAGACTAAAGCAAATACAGAAAACAAAACCAAAAAGAGCAATGCTAAGTTTTATGTTTTGCTGCATATACTTCTTGGTGTTTATTCACTTAGTGGAGTATGCTCAAAGCTTGCAGGCAAAGAGGAATTTTTATCACTTGGCTTTTGCTTCTATTATGGGCTTATAATATTAAATCTGTTTGTATATGCTGTTGTATGGCAACAGCTTTTAAAGCATCTTAACTTAACCACGGCCTTCTGCAACAAGGCTGTAAATATAATATGGGGATTACTCTGGGGCTTTATAATCTTTAAAGAAAGCATAAGCTGGAATATGATATTAGGTGCTGTGATTGTAATAGTCGGAGTAATTACGGTGGTGAAGTCAGATGAGTAAGCTTGTATATGTTTTAATATTCTTATCAGGTATTTTTATATCGGCAGTTGCACAGATATTACTTAAAAAAAGTGCTGGTAAAAAATACGGATATAAGCTAAGAGATTATTGCTATGATAAGGGCTATAAAAAATTAGCCAAGCTATTAAAATACGAACCCAAAATAAGAGAATACTTAAACCCTTATGTAATAGTATCCTACAGTATATTTATTGGTGCTACCTTCTGCACAATATTTGCCTACACAGGAATACCACTGTCGTTTGGCCCTATACTGGGTGCTACCGAGTACATATTTGTTGCAATATTAAGTAAGGTTTTCTTAAAAGAAAAAATCAACAAGCAAAAGGTATTAGGCCTTGCAATTATTTGCGTAGGTATAGCTGTTTTTGCACTTAAGGTTTAATATGAATAATCTGAAAATTTTATATCCATAATTTAAAATCAACATTTTTAAGATTATTGTTGTTCAATAAACCACCTTTAAGTTGTAAAATGAAATTACAAAATAAAAAGGAGGTTCTTAAAATGAACACAGATAAAATTTTAGCAGAATCAATCGCAAAGGACTATGCACCTAAGGATAATTCAAAAATTGTTGCCCTCAAAAAGTTAGATAACAAAGCAAAGCTTCCTGCTACTATTTTTACATACACTTTTGGTATTGTATCAACACTTGTTGCAGGTTTAGGTATGTGCTTGTCAATGCAGGTTATAGGTAGTGGCGTAGCTCATACAGTTTTAGGTATAATACTTGGAATACTTGGCTTTATTGGTTGTGGCGTAAACTATCCGATTTATAAAAGAAAGCTGGAGAAGGATAAGTCTAAATATGCTTATGAAATTGTACAGCTTGCCCGTGAAATCAGTGAAAATTGATGCATGGCTGTTGTTGCAATGTAAGGGGTGTTTAATTTTTGAACCGAGCAGAAAGCAAATACTTCAATACTGCTGTCAAAATGGATCTTGCTTTGATTTCTTTGTTAAAAAAGAAGCCTTTTGAATATATCACTATAAGTGAGCTGTGTGAAGCAGCAGGGGTAAATCGCTCTACATTTTACCTTCATTATGAGAATATCGGTGATTTGCTGAATGAAACAACACAGTATTTGATAAATGATTTTCTTTCGTACTTTTCAAGCGATACAAAGGCAATAGCTTTTAATCTTTTGACCTGTGAGCTTGAGGAGCTGAATTTCATTTGCGATAAATATTTAACACCATATTTATCGTATATCAAGGAGAAAAAAAGAAATTTTTCTTACTGCGTTATTGCACAATAAAACCTTTAATTTTGAAGCTGCATATATGCGATTGTTCAGGAATATATTTAACCCTATTTTAGACAGGTTTAATTATCCGGAAGAAGATAGAAAATATGTGATGATGTACTATCTGAATGGTATTAACGCTATTATCTTTGAATGGCTTAAAGATGATTGTGTTAAATCGATTGAAGAAATTTCCCGAATCATAACAATATGTATTTATGGCTTGAGAAGAGATTAATTACCTATATAAAAATACAATGTAAAAATTAAATCCACCCAATCGGTAACAGGAATTACTGATTGGGTGGATTTTTTGGAAATTATATCATATAAAATTGTGAGGATAAAAGCTGATGTGATTATCCAAGTATTTCTATCATAGCAAAAATTGTTGAAATCAGGTTACATAAACAGTGGAAGATTATGATTATGTATATATTCTTTTTCTTATAAGCTACATAGGTAGCAGGTGCAAATACTAAAATACGGAAGATATTAGCAAAAGGCAGCCAGAAATGATAAAGAGAGAATAAGACAGCAATAAGTATTGGTGTGAATGAATTCTGATGTTTATAGTGAGATGTCAGATAACCCCTGAAAAATAACTCCTCTGTTATAGGTCCGACAAATACATTAAAAATCAGATAGTATACACAGGTGAAAATAAGCATTGGCGTTGAAAAGGTAGCCTTCAGATATTCATAGTCTGACCAGTCAAAGCCTTTTGGCAAAGCCTCAAGAAGTGCATTTCTTGCAGGTTCCATCAGCTGACCCTCTAGTGGTGCAACAAATGTAGATAATAAGCCAGCTATACCAAAGAAAACACTGGCGATTAGTACTGTCTTCCATACAGCAAGCTTTTCTTGTCCGTTGAATGCACTTTGAAGAGAATATGTACCATACTCCTTTTTACTTGCTGATAAAATCATAGCTATTTCCATTGGCATTAAAATAACTGTTGCTGAAATGCAGAATAGCAATAAATGTGGGATTTTAATAAAATGACCTAGTACCAAATAAGCAAGTGTTGTTATCGTAGTAGGTATAAAGATTCTCAATAAAAGTCCTTTTGTTGTTATCCTACTCATTTTTGTTACCTCCTAAAAAATAATATTCAGTATAAAATATTATATCATAAATTTGCCGATTTTGAATATATAAAATAAAATATAACACTGTAAAAATTAAAACGCTTGCAACACCATTGTTATAATTGTGGTTTAACCTTTCTGTAAAGCGAGAAGCAAGCATGGTGTTAAAAGCACCCAATGCAAACAAGAAAGGTTGAAATAGCAAAAAACAAACCCAGACAAACAGGTTACTTTGCTGTTTGTTTAAAATCACATAGTTTTATAGATAGTATAACCAGATGTATTTATTTGTTTATCGTGGGGCATACTTTTTATAGAAAGAGAATTGTTCTTTCTGGTACGAGGTGGTTTTACTTCTCGGGTAGAGAGTGATATCCTCTGTTTAAATAACATTGATTATACAATCAAATCAGGATAACAGCTATTCTTAACTAACCTGAATTTACTATGCAAGGAGGAGTTACTTTGGAAAAACGATTTTTAATTTGTGAGCATTGTGGCAACATTATCGCAATGATACGGGATAAAGGGGTTGCTGTACAATGCTGTGGCGAGAAAATGAAAGAAATTCTTTCGGGAGCAAATACTGCTGCTGAAGAAAAGCATGTGCCGGTTTATGATGTGAAAAACGGTAAAGTTACCGTTACTATTGGAGCAGTAGAGCATCCTATGGTACCAGAGCATTATATTGAATGGGTGTGTTTAGAAACCGAGGACGGAATTCAATATAAACAATTACAGCCCAACACACCACCAGAGGTTTCGTTTTTTATATCCCCAAATGATAAGGTTAAAGC
>JAXJDU010000095.1:0-11543 GCA_036301785.1 Acutalibacteraceae bacterium
ACGCCATGTGCACCAGTACATTCTGCTGTACGGATAATAGCACCAAGATTGTGTGGGTCTTCTATTTCGTCAAGCACAATTATAAAAGGTGATTCACCACGCTCTTGTGCTGTTGAAAAAATATCCTCAACTGTTGAGTATTCCTTTACTGCTGCCATGGCTGCAATGCCCTGATGTACAGCTCCACCACATAAAAAGTCAAGCTTTTTGCTGTCAACTTCCTTTACTGGAATACCCTTATCCTTTGCCTGTGCAACAATCACACCACAAGAGCCTGATTTGCCGCCTCTTGCAATAAGCACAGCCTCAATAGCTCTGCCACTGTTAAGAGCTTCTTTTACACAGTTTCTGCCTGCAATTATATCGTTATGCTTTTCTGACTCGTTAAAATTCTGAGGCTTTCTGTTCTTGTCTTTTTCAAAGCCTTTATTATTTGATTTGCTTT
Organism: Acutalibacteraceae bacterium; assembly: GCA_036301785.1. Taxonomy (GTDB): domain Bacteria; phylum Bacillota; class Clostridia; order Oscillospirales; family Acutalibacteraceae; genus CAG-964. The sequence continues at coordinate 446 of JAXJDU010000095.1, forward strand.
TAAAGCTGTTGTTTTTTTCTTTCATATTAACAAAACCTGCCATTACTTCTTTTTTTGCATATATATCTAAATTATAGCACAATTAAAAGAAATATCCAACCGTTTAAAAGAAAAAATACTTATAATAGCGTATTGTTCATAAAGTAGGCACCTACATCAATATTTTCGGGTATTATACCGTACATACCAGTAATGGGGTCTTTAAAAAGCTCTATATGTGGTGGTGCAGCAGTAAAGCAGAAAAACATTACCATAAACAAAAATAAAAGACCTAAACACAACGGAAACAGATAACGGAGGTCTTTTTCGGAGGTGGTAACCCTATAACTGAAAAAGTGAGCAGCTGCTATCCATATAAAAACGCTGATGATATCAACAATAAGAATATGTGTGCCTAGTATTGTGGTGTAAAGGTAAAAAAAGCTGATAATAAGAGCTGTTAACAAGTAAAGCCCAAAAACCTTTGCAACCACAAACTGCCTGAAATATGGTATAGAAAATGCAAGCTCCATAATGCTCCACACCACATAGGGAACAGCAAAAATTTTAATATGCTCCCATACGCTTTCGTTTACAGCACCAAAAAGCACAGCCAAAGCACTGCCGTTGCTCCACTGGTAAAAAAAGTGAAGCAGAGTGCCACTTATAAAAACAAAGAAAACTCCCCATATTTCAAGCCTTTTCAATTTGTTATCCACCTGATCACCCCGTTTATTATCTGTTTTATTTGTATGAAAAACAGATAAATTATATTACTGCACAGTGTCAGGTCTGAATTTGTTATTTAATTTTATTTTATATAGCTTATATTCTAAAAAAGTAAAAATACGCAATAGTTGCCATAACACCCACAAGTGCAGCAGCACCAAGGCGTAATGACCAATATAAAACAGCGTGGCGTTTTTTTATGGCTGATGGTGCATTCATAGAAAGAAGCATTTTTTTAGCTTCTTTTTCCAGCAGGTCTCTTTGTACATCTGTGTATTCAGGTCGCAGTACCAGCAATGCACGCTCGTAATAAATGTTGCCGGTGTCAGTTACTTCTATAATAGCTCTGTTAATTCCTTTTATCATGTCGCTTACTCCTAACAAATTAAATATGATAATAGCATTGACAGAGTTTTCCACATTTATTCAAAGGCGTTAAAAGTTAAAAAATTAGTAATGTTGAAAACTCTGCGGAAAACCCCCTAGTTATCAACATTCATTAACATTATACAAACGGTAAAGCGATAGTTTTTAATAAATATGTTAAAAACACTGTTGATAATGATAAAAACAGCCTAAAAAAGCTTGATAACATAGCAGTTTTTCAGGTGGAAAACTTTTCAGAGTTTTCCACATTTATACTAAAACTTTAAAAAAGACAAAAAACAACGAAATTATTACTAGGTGTAATTTTGTTATGTCAATATAAGATTAAAATTTTTTGTTTTTGTTGTTAATTTTAAAAATCACTGAAAAATCGCATAAAACCGTTATTTTTTGATGTGAGTAAATTTGTTGTGTCAAAAAATCGGTTGTCAATAGCTTATTTGATTATTTTTTACGGTTTAAAAACAAATAGCAGAATGTACAAAAAATTGACAAGTAAAAAAATGGAAAAAGAGTTTTCAACACTTTTCGACTAGTTTTCCACAAAAAGTTGATGAAAACTGTTGAAAGATAGGTTTTGTGGATAAATATTAATTGTTGTGCTATAGGTATTGTTGATAACTAAAAAACAGACAGTAGAAAAAACTACTGTCTGCTGATTTTATGTGAATTATTCAGTTATTTCCTTCAGTGCGTTAACTACTGTTTCAAGCTTCATTGCTCGTGATGCCTTAACAAGCACGGTATCATCTTTGTTTATTATGCTGTTAAGGTCAGCTAAAGCGTCAGTAATATCTTTAAAATATAGTACCTCGGTATTTGCACCCTTTGCACCCTCTGCAATATCAAGAGCGTCTGTGCCAATGGCAACAAGCACATCTACATTTTTATTTTTAGCATATTCGCCTGTTTCAAAGTGTAGATGTTTGCTATTTGCACCTAATTCCTTCATATCGCCAAGAATACAAATCTTTCTGCCCTTAAAATTACAAAGTGTATCAATACCACCTTTGACAGAAACAGGGTTAGCGTTGTAGCAGTCGTCTATGATTGTAATAAATCCGTTTTCTATTACACCGTCACGGCTGCCAACAGTTTTATAGCTTTCAACACCCTTTGCAATAGCATCACTGGTCATACCTAAATATTCGCCGATAGCAACGGCTACCAGAGCATTTGCTACCATATATGTGCCGATAGCAGGTATGGTTACATCTATTTTATTCTTTGGTGTACATAGGGTACAGCTGATACCCTTTACACCCTGATTATCTATATTTTCTGCATAGTATTTATTTGTGCTGTTTAAACCATACATTACAGGTGCAGTACCGTCAACATCTTTTACTGTTGACAGATGTGCGTCATCTCCGTTTAAAAGGATAGCACCGTTTTTGTTACGATATGTGAACATTTCTGTTTTGGCTTTTAACACGCCATTTCTGTCGCCCAGATTTTCAAGGTGACAGTCACCGATGTTGGTTAAAACACAGATATCAGGCTTTACTATTTTGCTGAGTCTTGTCATCTCGTCAAAATCGCTTATGCCCATTTCTATAACAGCAACCTCATGAGCTTCCTCAAGTCCGAAAATTGTAAGAGGTACACCTAGCTCATTATTAAAATTCCCCTGTGTTTTATGCACATTAAAGCCTTGATTAAGCACAGCATAAATCATTTCTTTTGTGCTTGTTTTGCCAACGCTGCCAGATACACCGATTACAGGTATATCAAATAGTGAGCGATAATATTCTGCGATATCCTTTATAGCCTGATAGCAAGACTCTACTATGATAATAGGTTTGTCTGTGTCGATTTCCTTTTCTGATAAGCTGCACGCAACGCCAGCCTCAAAGGTTTGCATTATAAAATCATGGCCGTCTGCTCTTTCTCCTTTTAAAGGGATAAATAAACAATCACTGCAAGCCCTACGGCTGTCTGTTGTTATTGAGTTTATATATGTATCTGCATATTCAGGCTTTGTAAGTGTACCGTTGCAGGCTTTGGCGATTTCTGATAATTTTAAGCTTTTCATATTGTCACCTGTTACTGATATTTTTTCAATGATTCCTGCACAAGTATTTCAACCAGCTCTGTGTAAGAAATTCCCTGAGCAATTGCTTCCTGTGGTAGCAGGCTTGTAGGTGTCATGCCAGGCAGAGTGTTAGCCTCAAGGCAGTACATATTGTTATCGCTGTCCAGTAAAAAGTCTATTCTTGAGTATGCCTCAAGCATTAATACCTCAAATACCTTTTCTGCCATGCTCTGAAGAGCCTTTGTTGTTTCTTCTGGCAATACAGCTGGGCAAATGTCATCAGTCAAGCCAGCCTGATATTTGTTTTTGTAATCGTAAAAGCCTTCTTTTGGGCAAATCTCTATAATTGGCAGTGCCTTACCAGCAACCACACCAATAGAAAATTCTCTACCTTTTATATATTCCTCAACAAGTACCTCGTCCTCATATACAAAAGCATCTGCCATTGCTTTGTCAAACTCATCTTTATTCTGAGGTATTGCAACACCAACGCTTGAGCCACCTGAGCAAGGCTTTACAACGCAAGGGAATTTATTCCAGATATCAAAGCTGTCACCGTTTATAAACAGCTTACCCTGTGGAGTAGGAATGCCACTTGTTAAGAACATCTTTTTAGAAAGGCTTTTATTCATAGCTAAGCCACTGCCCATATAGCCAGAGCCTGTGTACTTAATGCCAAGAATATCAAAGGTAGCCTGTAGCTTACCATTTTCACCTACATCACCATGTAAAGCCATGAAAACGATGTCAGCCTTGCGACAGATTTCTATAACATTTTTACCTAAAAGGCAGTCAGGGTCCTGATTTTTTCTGCTTGCCTTAACCTGCTCTATGTCAGGTGCAGACTCACCGATAGCTGTAATGTTTCGTGTAAAGTCGTAGTCAATGTCGAATATATTTTCTATATTATCGTCATCATAACCCATATATACATCAAGCAAGCATACCTTGTGACCATTTGCACGCAAGGCCTGTGCTACCTTTTGACCAGTAATAATAGAAACATCTCTTTCACTGCTTAAGCCACCAGCTAAAGCTACTATATTCATTGTATATCAATCCTTTCAGATGTATAGTTAGTCTATGCTATATCCTATTAATTTTATCACACTGAAAATGATAAGTCTATATTCAAGGTGTAAAAATCTTATTTGACAATAGGAATTAATATAGCAATGCAAACAATATATATAGTAATAATCTTTAAGTAAAAATTAAGCATATTTTGCAATATTTGCAGAAATAAAAGCCAAAACCTTGTTATAATATATATTGACCAGTAATAATACATGGTTTAAAATATCTATATAAAAATATGTAAACAAAAAGAAATAAATGAGGTTTCAATAATGAAATGTGAACGATGTGGTTACGAAAATTTTGCAGAAAGCCATTATTGCAAAAAGTGCTGGGCAGAGCTGAATAAGTCTGGTGCTGAGGGTAGCGATTATGAATTAAGCAGGTATAGAAGCAGAAGTAATTATCAACCGGGATATCAGGTTAAAAAAGATGTTTATGATGGTAACAACAGATATTTAAAGGGTTTATATAATTCAGACACTGATAATAATTCAAATACACACAGACGATATTCTGATAATAATACCACACGATACAATAATATCACATATCTAAACAGACAGTATTCGTCTTCAGGCAACACTCAATATGGCAATAACAGTGCATACGGCAGTGGGGGTTATTCGATCACAGATAATAGTCAGTATGATAATAACGCATACGGCAGTGGCGATTATTTAACCACAGATAATAGTCAGTATGATAATAACGCATACGGCAGTGGTGATTATTTAAGCACAGATAATAGTCAGTATGATAATAATGCATACAGCAGTAGCGATTATTCAGCCACAGATAATAGTCAGTATGATAATAACGCATACGGCAGTAGCGATTATTCAGCCACAGATAATAGTCAGGATAATAATAACGCATACGGCAGTAGCGATTATTCAGCTACAGATAATAGTGCGTATACAGACAGTCAGTATTCATCACCAGAAAGTGAACAGTATGATGGTGGTTTGCCATTCAGTATTTATAATGGGTATCATAACAGTCAGTACAATTCTAACACCTTTCATGGGTCTATGACGGATGTTTACAACACCCAGAGCTCAGTTTACAATAGCGAAAGTGCATATAATAAGTATAAAAAGACACCTTATTATACAGATGAAACCAGAGAACAGGCAAATCGCAGAATAAAGAATATTATTTCGTTTGCTGGAATTATTCCTGTAGTTATATATCTTCTGTTTTATGTTATGCTGGAAACTGATGTAAGCTATAGAAAGCCAGATGTTATTGATAATGATACTGTTATACAGGCAACCCAACCAACGATACCTGTTGCAGAGTTGGGAAATTCATTAGAAACAATAAAAACTACAGAGGGTAACAGCAGCTTCAAGGCGATGTATCATCCACCAGAGGGATATAGCTTTGCAGATAGTATAGTTGAAAGCCATGCTTCTTATGAATGTGATATTTATGACAAAACGGTGTCTTTGACAACGATGTTTGTTAATGATGATGTTCAGAAGGAAGTTGATTACTATAAAAAGCTTGCTGAAAGAGAAGGCACAACAGTAGCAATGGGTACTTTTGACGCAGATGCAGGTAAGGTAACAGAGATACTTGTTGCTACTCAGGGTAAAGGCATAAACTATCAGGTGTATATCGAAGCTGAAGTAGGCTGCACTGTTTATATTTCAATGACAAATGTGCCTTTGGTGTATCAGGAGGACGCTGAAAAGCTGATGGATTTACTTATTGATGATATAGAAATTTCACCCGTAGCTTTGCCTGTAGAAGAAATAACAGATACGCCAACTGAGTAACAATGAGAAAAAAGCTTGGGTTCAAAGTTGTGAACACCAAGCTTTTTATTTTGGTGAAATATTAGATTAGGTTCGGATATTTGTGCAAAAAGTAAAAAATAAAGATTAGACTTTGTATAAAACAGGTGTAGAATTTATACAAAATAAATAGTAATATAAAAGTATCGAAGTGTCTTATCAGATAAAATTAATAAAAAGGAGGATTTTTTATGAACAAAACTAAGACATTAAGAAAAATGATATCGCTGATGCTTTCAGTTATGCTGGTATTAAGTATGTGCTTAACAGGCATTAGCGTATCGGCAACGGATACTGGAAACTTAACCTATGTGGTAACTGGAGCAGAAGAGCTTTGTGGCGTAGGTTCAACTGGTTATGGCTGGGACCCTGCTGACTTAACAAACGAAATGACAGCAAATGCAGATGGTACATACTCAAAGGTATATACTGATGTTATGGTTGCAAATGATTATCAGTGCAAAGTAACTATTACAGATGCAGATGGTACTACAACCTGGTATGGCGTTGATGGTGGTGCAGATAATTTTACATTTCATGTTGTAGAGGTATGTGATGTAACAATAACCTTTAATCCAGAAACATTAGAAATCACTGCAACAGGTGCTGGCGTAAAAATTCCAGGAGAACTTGAGATTGACGCTATCCGTACAGTAGGTAACGGTGATGGCAAATGGCTTAATGGTGTAAGCTGGGATACTAAAGATGATTCAAATATAATGACAGAAGTAGCTCCTGATGTTTATGAAATTACTTATACAGATATAGAGGTGTTTGATAACTATCAGTTTAAGTTTGTAGCTAACGGTAGCTGGGCAGTAAACTGGGGTGGTATTTATTATGATTCAGGTGTTGAGACAGAGGCGTGGTTCAATGCCAGTGACAACATCACAGTTGAAGTCCCTTATGAATTAGCTGATGTAACAATCAGATTGGATCTTTCAAACTTTGACTATAGAACAAAGACAGGTGCTACATTTACAGTTTATGTTGTAAACACATATGAAGAGCCAACAGAAGAGCCAACAGAAGCACCAACAGTAAATGACACAACATATGTAGTAGCTGGTGTACCAGCACTTTGTGGCACAGGTGGAACCGGTTATGGTTGGAATTCTGCAGACTTAACAAACGAAATGACAGCAAATGCAGACGGTACATACTCAAAGGTATATACTGATGTTATGGTTGTAAATGGTTATCAGTTCAAAGTAACTGGTACAAATGCAGATGGTGTTGTAAGCTGGTATGGCATTGATGGTGGTGCAGATAATGTTGTATTCAATGTTGTAAAGGTTTGCGATGTAACAATAACCTTTAATCCAAAAACATTGCAAATCACTGTAGAGGGTGATGGCGTAGAAATTCCATCAGGGTTGAAGATTGATGCTGTCTATACAGCAGGTAATGGTGATGGTTCATGGCTTAATGGTGCAGAATGGGATCCTGCTGATGATTCAAACAAAATGACAGAGGTAGCTCCTGGTGTTTATGAAATTACTTATAAAGGTGTGGCAGAATCTGATAACTATCAGTTTAAGTTTGTAGCTAACGGTAGCTGGGCAGTAAACTGGGGTGGTATTTATTATGATTCAGGTGTTGAAACAGATGCTTGGTTCGATGCTCAAACCAATATCATAGTAGAGGTTCCTTATGAGCTGGCTGATGTAACAATCAGACTTGATGTTTCAAACTACGACCATTCAACAAAAACAGGTGCAACATTTACAGTTACTGTTGAAGAGGTAAAAGAGAATCCAACAGAAGAGCCAACAGAAGCACCAACAGTACCAGAGAAGGTTAGCATTGTTGGTGATGTAGAGTTAGAATTAACAAAGGTAGATACAGATGTTTACTCAGCTTCAACAGTTCTGGAAGCTGGCGAATACACATTTAAAGTAAATGAGCTTGGCACAACAATGGGCTTTGGTTATACATTTACAGATAAAATCTATAGCGTTAAGTATTCATCTGACTATAAATTAGCTACTACATTTAATGCAACAGGTGGTAAATACACATTTACCTATAATGCTGCTACAAATGAGCTTACAGTTAAGTTTAAAAATTATAATGATATAGTTGAGCTATGTGGTGATATTAATGTTGAGCTGGCAAAAGGAGCAGACACACTATATTCAGGCATAGTAAGATTAGACAGTGGAATGTATGAATTCAAGGTTAATGATAAAGGCGTTGTAAAGGGTCTTGATTATACATTCGATGATGTTGTAGATAGTGCTGACTTACAACAGGATTGTTCTTCATCATTAACTCTTAACGCTAATGGTGGTATTTACTCAGTAATATATGATTCAGCAACAAGCCAGCTTACAGTTAAGCATACAGCACCAAGTACAAGCGATGTAAGAGTATTTGGTGATATTAACTTAGACCTTGTAAAGAATGGCACAGTATACATAGCAACAAAGACTCTTGAGGATGGTTTGTACGAATTCAGAGTTGACGCATTTGGCGAAACATTGTGTAACGGTACACAGTTTACAGACACTGTATACAAGGTAGAGTATAAAGGCGAATGGCAGACTGCTACAAAGTTTAATGCTACTGCTGGTAAGTATTTCTTCAGATTTGACGAAACAACAAATCAGCTGACAATTTATAAAATTGCTTGACAGATTACATTTTCTGTACACAACAAGCCCCCTCAATAATGAGGGGGCTTTATTTTGTGTGTAAATTTACCTGTTTGTATTCTGTGTATTGTAAGGAGTTTAAGAGCAATAATGAGTTTTTATAGCAAGAGTAACAACGAAAGCAAGGTGTTGTTGATAACCAGATTAAAAGGTTGCATGGCTTTTGTGGTTATTAGTGCTAAACACAGTCTTGAAGCTGTCAAGAGAATTATTGTTTTTGTATAAAGGTTTGTTTTGGAGTAAAGTTACATTTTCTGTTTTGGAAATTTGTGCAAAAACACAATTACAATGTAAAAAATAACCAACAATTTAAGTAAATGTTATCTAAATTTAATGTTGATTTTATACAAAATAAATAGTAATATAAGTATACGGAAATGTCTTGTTGGATAAATTTAATAAAAGGGAGGAATTTTTATGAAATCTAAGACATTCAGAAAGCTGACTGCTATTATGCTTTCCATGATCCTTACACTTAGTATGTGTATGGTAGGCGTAACTGCTTCAGCGACAGACACAGAGGAAACAAAAACACTTTATCTGATTCCAAACAATTATTGGGAACAAGATAGCCCTCGTTATGCTTTGTATGTGTTCGGTGGCGGCAAAGATGCATGGGCAAGCATGACAGACGCTGACGAAGATGGCGTTTATGAGGTTACAGCTCCAGCTGGAACATGGGATGGATACATTTTCTGTCGAATGAATCCAAAAACTACAGTTAACAACTGGACAAATAAGTGGAATCAGACAGCTGACCTTACAATTCCAGATGGAATGAACTGCTATACAGTTAAATCTTCTACATGGGATAAGGGTGGCGGTACTTGGAGCAACTATGTACCAGGTGGCGAGCTACCAACAGAGGGTCCAACAGATCCACCAGTACTATACGATTACACAGTAGCAGGCGATGCAGGTCTTACAGGTGAGGCTTGGAACCCAGCTGCTAACGGCATGGCAGACGAAGACGGCGATGGCGTTTACACAATCACATTCGCAGATGTACCAGCAGGCTCTTATAGCTTTAAGGTTACAGACGGTACATGGAATAATTCATGGGGCGTTGGTACTGACAACTATTCTATCACACTTACAGCACAGGCTGATGTAACAATCAACTTTGATTCAGCTACAAAGGAAATCACAGTAGTTTCTGACGGCTTAGGCGAGTTTGAGCTAGAGTATATCGCTGTTGTTGGTAACGGTGAAGGTGCATGGCTGAACGGTGAGGATTGGAATACAGCTACAACAACTAATATTCTTACACAGGTTGCTCGTGGTGTATGGACTATCACTTATAAGAATGTTGCAGCATCTGATGACTATCAGTTCAAGTTTATTGCAAACGGTGGTTATACATACAACTGGACAAGTGACGGCGTATTTGACGGTCAGATTAATCCTTCTAATGTTGTAAAGTATGACGGCTCAACAGTAACATTAACTATTGACCTAACAAAATATGATTTTGCTACAAAGACAGGTAGCGTATTTACAAGCTTTAATGTTAAGCCACCAGAAGAAATTCCAACAGAAGAACCAACAGAGCCAGTAGAGGTTGATTATTGCCTATTCGGTTATATCAACGGTGCTGACTATGGTGACGGAGAGGACTTCGAGAATATTGGTGACTATGTATTCGAAGATGGTACAGTAACAGCTACATTTAACGAAACATCTTATGTAGGTGTTAAGACAACAGATAACGCTACTTGGTTCATGACAGATGGCTGGGCTGGCGAAGTAAAAGAGGTTACTCTATACGATTCTGATACACTTGACGATACAGCTGATAAGCTGATGATTCCTGTAACTCCAGGTACAGAAACAAAAGCAACATTTACTCTTGTTGAAAACGAAGACGGAACACTAACACTTTCATACACAGCAGAAACAATTCTACCTGAAAAGATGAGCATTTATGGTGGCATAAATGTTGACCTTACAGAAACAGATGAGAACATCTATACAGGTGTTACAGAACTGCAGGCTGGCAAGTATACATTTAACCTGAACGATATGGGTACAGTAAGAGGTATGAATTATACATACACAGATACTGCAACTATCAACTATTCAGCAGGCTATAAGGCTGCATCAACAATTAATGTATCTGGTGGTAGATACACATTTACTTATAACGCTACAACAAAGATTCTGAGAATTAAGTTTAAGAGCTTTGAGGATATCGTTGAGCTGTTCGGCGACATCAATGCTGAACTTGTAAGACCTAACAAGAATACAACAGTATTTACAGGTACAATCAGACTTGACGCTGGTGCATACAAGTTCAATGTAAATGAGCACGGTGAAATCTTTGGTAGAGGCTACACATTTGAGGATACAATCTACAACGCTGAGTTCATCTATAAGGCTGCTGCAACATTCAATGCAACAGGTGGCGTTTACTCAGTAAGATATGATTC
>JAXJDU010000096.1:0-21901 GCA_036301785.1 Acutalibacteraceae bacterium
GACCCACACAATCTTGGTGCTATTATCCGTACAGCAGAATGTACTGGTGCACATGGCGTAATTATCCCTAAGCGTAGAAGTGCTGGCTTAAGCTATACTGTAGGCAAGTCATCTGCTGGTGCAGTTGAATATGTACATGTTGCCCGTGTAACAAATATTCCAACAGTAATCGACGAGCTTAAAGAGCGTGGAGTATGGGTGTTTGGTGCTGATATGAACGGTGAGGACTCTTCTAAAACTAACCTTACTGGTGCTGTTGCTTTAGTAATAGGAAACGAGGGTAAGGGAATCGGCAGACTGGTAAGAAGTAAATGCGATGGCATTTTATCTTTACCAATGAAAGGTAAGATAAATTCATTAAATGCATCAGTTGCTGCTGGTGTGCTGATGTATGATGTTATGCGACAGAGAAATAAATAACAGAGTAAGTAAATAAACAAAACCAAAATATTTCACTTTGGAAAAGAGTTGGTAATATTGGCAAATGAAAAGGAAAAAGAACAGGATAAAGAAATAGCTGTTATCCTTCAGAAGCTGAAAAGGCTTATGACAATAACAGAAAAGGATGTTATTGAAGAAAACAAGCAGAAAGAAGCTGTTCTGCAAATTTCTGCAGAAGAAAAAGACACTGCACACGAAGCTACCGAGCATACAGTAGAAAAGAAAGAAAAGGTAAAAAAGCCCTTTTTAAAAATAGTTGACAGTGACCCTCACTTTGACGAAAAAAGCGACAACACACAGCAGGACGAAAACGAAAATCCTGTTGAAAACGAGGACGATGTAGAGCTTATCGGAAATCACGAAAGAGTAGTGCAGGAGCGTGCTAAAAGCAAGCGCAAAAACACAGATAACGCTGAGAGCAACAGCACAGAAAAAACAGAGCAAATCACAGATTCACCCGATGACGATGATGACGATGATGACGATAACGACGACGGTGACGATGTCACAAACAATACCGTTGATAATAAATCAAAAAACAACGACCCTCTGTACGATTTATCAGGCTTAGAAAATGCGTTTGAAAAAAGACCACGAAAAAGAAAGAAATCTTTCTTTAACTCACTGTTTAAATTCGGACAAGCTTTAAATGCTAAGCCAGATGAGTACACCAGTGACGAGGGTATCTCTAATCTGCACAGCGAAGCTGAAACTACAGAAAAGAAGAAACGAAAATCTCAGAAATCATCAAAAACAGAAACAGAGAGTAAAACAGTAAGCTCATCTGATTCTGACACTCCACAAACAGAGTCAAACAGCCCTGATGATAAAGCTGTTGATTCTGCTCCTATTGTAGATGTTGATATGAGCTTTGCTACCGTACAGAAGGTAAACGGTAACATATTCATCGAGGGTGACATAGAGCCTATGTACACCATAGAAACAACACCTACAACCTTTAACATAGAAATAGGCAAGCTTTCACCTATCCTGATGAATGCCTACGAGGCTTATCTGAGTCCGGACGCATTACAGGCCAAAAAGGCTGAGCAGGATAAGAAGGAAGCAGAAATTCTTGAAGAGGACATAATAACTAAACCTACCACACCTTTTGTCAAGCACAGCTCATCTGATATAGACAAAAGAATTTTCGAGGATAAGAACGAAACTATAATAACAACCTCTGACAATATAGACGAAGATGATAATGATGAATCTTACGAGGAATTACCTGTAAGCGAAAAAGAAAAAAAGCGACAGGCTAAGTTGAAAGCAAAAGAGGAAAAACGCCGATTAAAGAAAGCAGAAAAAGAGCGTAAAAACAAGAAAAGCATAAAAGAAACGCTGTTTACTGATTATGGTACAGCCGTTGATTACAGTGCCTTTTCTGTAAGCGACTCAACAGCCGAAAAAATAGAGGACTACGAGCATGTTCAGGACGCAAGGGCTGTTATGGTTGAAATAAATATGAACATACGAAATGAGTTTTTCAGAACTCTTATAACAAGCATAATTTTTGCACTTGAGCTTGTTCTTACTATTTTCAAAACCTTTTTCCCTACAGCCTTCGACGGTCTTATCCCGAATGTAGACCTCGTCTATTGCACAGCTAACCTTGTATTGCTGGCAATAGCAATCGGAGTTTCTGCAAATTCAATAAAGCGTGGTTTAATACCACTGCTGGGCTTTAAGGGTAATTCAGAAACAGGTGTGGCTGTAGCCTCAATAGCTGTAACAATACAAAGCATAGCAGCGTTTTTTGACTGCTACTCATTCTTCCATGGTTCAAAAAATCTGTATGCTATTTTAGTAGTATTTGCACTGGCTTTAAATTCTCTTGGCAGAATGGTACAGCACCTCAGAATAAAGGATAATTTCAGATTTGTTGCAAACGACAGAAAAAAATACGCTGTAACCATACTTAACGATAAACGCAATGCCGAAAGAATGGTACGAGGCACAAACGCTGACGACCCTGTTATTGCATACCAGAGAAAAACACAGTTTTTCAGCAATTTTATGAAGCTTTCTTACGCAAAAGACCCTAGTGAATCTATGGCTTCAAGCTTCTCTCTTATCAGTCTGGTGGTATCTGTTGTTATTTCTATCATTCACGGTATAATTTATCAGTCTGCAATAGGTGCAATATCATCATTCGCTATGATTTCAAGCATAAGCGTACCACTTGCCTGTATGCTTGCAGTTAATATACCTATCAGAAAGCTTTGCTCAAAGGCACTAAGAGAAGAAGCAATGGTTGTTGGCTATCCGGCAGTTACTCAGTTTGTAGACACTGCTGCAATTATGCTTGACAGCCGAGAGCTTTATCCACCAGCTACTGTAAAGCTTGTAAGAGTAAAGCAGTATATGACATCTAATTTTGAGTCCTGCATTTTAAACGCAGCTGCTGTACTTAAGGTAGCCAACACATCGCTATCCTATGTATTTACAGATGTTATAAATGACAAGTCAGACCAGCTACCTTATGTTGACAGCGTTAAGTTTGAAGAAAACAAAGGCATTGTGGGCTGGATTGGTGGCGAGCGTGTACTGATAGGCAGACGAGAGTTGCTTGAAAAATACGGAATTACACCACCACCTTTTGAGGACGCTCAGCCTTTTCTTGACGAAAACCGCAATGTAACATACCTTGCAAATGCTGGTCAGCTTGTTGCTATGATAGTTACATCATATGCACCAAACAATAAGCTTAAAGCAGAGCTTCAAAGGCTGGAGAAAAACGGTGTATCGGTACTTATCCGTACTGCCGACCCTAACCTTACATCAAAGCGAATTGCAAGCGATTACGATTTGCATATACGCTCTGTAAAAATATTGCCTAACTCACTTGGTAATATCTGCAAAGAGGCACTTAAAGAAAAAAGTGGTAAGGCCCGTTGCTATATAGGCACAAGAGGTAAAACAAGCTCGTTAGCACGAGCTGTAGCAGGCTGTATAAAAATTAAAACCCATATAACAATAGCTGTACTTGTTCAGCTTATAGGTTTAATTATTATGCTTTGCTTCGGCACAGCTGTTGCTGTAATGTCTGGCGACCTCAGCGTAAGCTCGTTTGCATTAATCTGCTCCTCGATATTGTGGACAATAATGGATATAGCAATACCTTTACTTTTAAAGGTATAAGAACATATAAAAAAGGAGAATTACTATGAAAATAGCACCTTCATTATTATCATGCGACTTCTCAAAAATGGGAGAAGAAATTGTAAGAATGGACAAAGCCGGAGCTGACTATATGCACCTTGATGTTATGGACGGTGCATTTGTTCCTAACATTACCTTTGGTGCACCAATTATAAAGGCTGTAAGAGGCTTGTCAGATGTACCTTTTGATGTACATCTGATGATAGACAACCCTTACAACTACATAGACGACTTTGTTGCCGCTGGTGCAGATATAATTACATTCCATGTTGAAGCAAAATCTGACATACAGGCTACAATTGACAAAATCAACAACGCTGGTGTAAAGGCAGGCTTGGTTATAAAGCCAAACACACCTGCAAGTGCAGTATTTCCTTATTTAAAGGATATTTACATGGTGCTTATAATGACAGTTGAGCCTGGCTTTGGTGGTCAGTCCTTTATGGCTGATATGATGCCAAAGGTAGCAGAAATTAAAGCTGAAGCTGAAAAGCAGGGTGTAGAAATTGTTATAGAGGCAGACGGTGGCATCAACGACAAAACTATTGCTCAGTGTGCAAAGGCTGGCATTGATATCTGCGTTTCTGGCACAGGTGTATTCAAGGCAGACGACCCTAAAAAGGCGATTGCTCAGCTTAAAGAAATAAGCAAAAACGCATAAAAACAGACGATTTTGTATATACAAAATCGCCCTGTCTACTTTTAATTTTATTGGCAGTGTACTGTGCATACTAAACCTTGCACAACGCACTGCCTATTTTTTCTATAGCATTATTTTCTGCTATAATATTACCATACTCTAAAATATGTGCTATCTGAATACCACCCGAAATTCCACTGGAGGAAAATTCGCTTAATATTATTTCTGCAATAGTTATTGTATTGTCTGGTATGCTTACTAAAAGATAGTATATATTGTCCTTAACAGCCAGTGTGCTTTTGCTTATCTGCTCTTTATACGGGTATAGCTTTTCAACAGCACTAAGCATTTCTTCACAACTATTGAACATAAAAACTCTTTTGTGCAGCCTGCGTATTACCTTGTATTTTCTACCCTTTACTTTACTGTCTTCCTTTAAGGTTATAAGAATAAAGCAACCACCCTGATACGGCATAGCCTCTACCACAACTGTACTGCTTTGTGTTGTCTTAAATCCTGTTTTTATCTTTGCTATACGCACCAGATTATTTATAATCCTTCTGTTAACAGGTGATTGCATAGAAAGATTTTTATATTCTAAAGACAGAAGCTGCATATCATCAACACATAAATCTATCAAAACCCTCTTTTCATCAAGCAACTCAATATTCATAAGTTTATACCTGTCCTTTCCTGGTTATACTAAGCTTGATAATGCAACTCAAGCACTTAGCATATATACTTATATAATATTATCTGTACAACCTATGTGCAAGCTGGAATTTTTGGTTGGAAAGAATTTTTTATAATAAATTCATTAATAATGGAAAAGGAGCGATAATTTTGATTATAGACTTTCACACACACTGCTTCCCGGATAATCTTGCCGAGCGTGCTATTTCTACATTACAAAAATTAGGTAATTCAACTCCCTTTGCAAATGGCACTCTTGACGATTTACTTAAAACTGCTCAGGACGCAAATATAGACATCAGCGTTATACTTCCTATAGCTGTAAAGCCACAAAACACTCCTACTATCAATGCCATTGCACAGCAAAACAATGGTGTAGGTGGTATAATTTCTTTTGGCAGCGTTCATCCGTTATACGAGGATTACAAGGCAGAGCTTGATAAAATAAAATATGAGTACAAGCTTAAGGGTATAAAAATCCACCCTGACTTTATGGAAATTAACCTTGATGACCCCCGAATGGCAGACATGCTCAGCTACGCAGTAAAGCTCGGCTTAATTATTACTATTCATTCAGGGCTTGATTTATCATACAAAAACAAATGCAGACGAAGCACACCAAAAATGCTCTATAACATTTTGCCACAGCTAAAGGGTGGTAAGATTGTAATGGCACACTCCGGTGGCTATATGTACGGCGATGAGTTTTTAAAATATTTAGCTGATAAAGACGAGGTATATATAGACACAAGCTACTCCCTTGGATATATGGATGATGAGCTGCTAAGGAAAATCTATTTCTCTGTAAATCCTGACCATATCCTTTTTGGTACAGACTCACCATGGACCGACCGAAAGGACGCTGTGCACAGAATAAACACCTTTGGCTTCAGTGAAGATATGAAAAATAAAATATTTTACAAAAATGCTATGAAACTACTTGAAATATAATAATTTTTTGTGTAAAGTATTACTATAAACAGCTGTACTTAGCTGTTGTTTGATATGTAATTTAAACAAACGGAGGAATTTACAATGCCACAATGGTTAAAAGACGCCGTATTTTATCAGATATACCCACAGTCATTCTACGACAGTAACGGTGATGGTATTGGTGATATAAACGGTATTATCGAAAAACTGGACTATATTAAAAGCCTTGGCTGTAACGCTATAGGGATGAACCCTTGCTATGATTCACCTTTTATGGACGCTGGCTATGATGTGCGTGACTATAAAAAGGTAGCACCACGATATGGCACTAACGAGGATTTAGTGAACCTTTTCAAGGTTGCACATGAAAAGGGTATTAAAATTTTGCTTGATTTAGTGCCTGGTCATACATCAGATACCTGTGATTGGTTTACACAGAGTAAACAGCCTGTAGCAAACGAGCTATCTAACAGATACATCTGGACAAAATCAGTATGGGACGCACCACCAAAATACAGAATGATGGTTGGCGTAACAGACCGTGACGGTAACTATATGGTTAACTATTTCTGTTCACAGCCTGCACTTAACTATGGCTTCCACGAAATCACTCATCCAGAGTGGCAGCTGCCTTGCGACCACCCAGACTGCCTTGCAACTGTAGAGGCTTTAAAGGATATCATGCGTTTCTGGCTTGATAAGGGCTGTGACGGCTTCAGAGTTGATATGGCTGATTCACTTGTTAAGAACGATGACGAAAAGGTTGCTACTGCAAGAATCTGGAAGGGTATCCGTGAAATGATGGACAAGGATTACCCAGAGGCAGCTTTGGTTTCTGAATGGTGTCATCCTGTGCGTTCTCTGTACAAAGGTGGCTTCCATATGGACTTCTACCTTGACCACAGAGGAAACGGCTACAGCACACTGTTCCGTTACGATGTAGACGGTGAGGATATGAGCTTCTTCAGCAAAAACGGTAAGGGTGATGTTACAGTATTTACTGACGAATTTGTACCTAATCTGAAGGCTACTAAGGATTGTGGATATATAAGTATGTTTACCTGTAACCACGACATTCCTCGTATGTCTAAAAATCTTGACGACACAGCAAGAAGGCTTGCTTTCTGTACTATATTCACATTGCCTGGTGTTCCTTTCTTATATTATGGTGACGAAATCGGTATGCGTTATCAGGGCGAGCTTACAAGTAAAGAGGGTGGCTTTGGCAGAACAGGCTCCCGTACTCCTATGCAGTGGGATAGCAGTAAAAACATGGGCTTCTCAACAGCTGACGCTGATAAGCTATATCTGCCAGTAGACAGCCACGAGAATGCTCCTACTGTAGAAAATCAGGAGAGCAACCCTGACTCTATCTTCCACACAGTAAAGAATATCATCAGAATCCGTCACGAAAACAATGCAGAGCTTGGTCCTGATGGTGATTTTGAGGTAATCTATGCTGAGCGTAATAAATACCCATTTGTATATAAAAGAGGTAGCTTTATTGTAGGTGTAAACCCAAGTGCAGAATCAAAAACAATTGACTTTGCTTTTGATGCAAAAGAGGTTGTATATCAGATTGGTAATGCTTCTGTTAACGACAACAAGCTTACACTGGACGCACAAAGCTATGTACTATTTAAAATTTGATATTTTATAAATAATAAAGCCGATGAGAGCATTTTCTCATCGGCTTTACTTTTTTCGTACCAATAACCTACAACAACCGTATACAACTAACATTTTTATTATATCCTAACCGTTGCATTACAAAATCAACAAAGCTGACCGGTTTGCCCTGTTTTCTTAAGTAATGCAACGGTAAAGGGCAATTTTAAAGCTATACCTTCTTCTTTATTTCTTCAACCTTATTATCATGCTGATTCTAAAAAACTGCCATTGCTTTTTGTTGTGAATAATATAGTTATTTGTTGGTTTTTATTGGTTTTAATCATGTTTTGTAGTATAATTAATCCAAGGAGTGATTTATATGCACCAAAAATTAAGTATATTGATTATCGAAGACGAAATTGAGCTATGCGAAGAATACAAAAATAAAATTACTCAAAAGGATGATTTAATTTTAATAGACACCACTAACAATACTGATACAGCTTTAAATTTAATAGCTGAGTTTTTACCCGATATTCTGATTCTTGACCTTGAGCTACATAACGGCTTTGGCAATGGCATAAATCTTTTACAAGACCTTACAAAGCTAAGCCTTAAGCAAAAGCCTTTTATATTAGTAGTAACAAACAATATAAGCTCTGTAACTCATAAAATAGTCAGAGAGCTTGGTGCTGATTTTCTTATAACAAAAAATCAGAAGGACTACTCTGTTGATATGGTGCTGAATTTTATAGCCTCAATATCTCATACAGCCTTTGCACATAATAATTCATATTCTTCTGATGCTGAAGCTGTACAAAGCTACGAGCAATCTGTTAAAAATAAAATAAACACCGAGCTTGATTTAATCGGTATAAGCTCAAAGCTAAAGGGTAGAATTTACCTTAGCGACGCAATAGAAGTAATATGCAAAAACAGAATACCAAACATAAGCACTGTAATAGCAAAAAAATATTCTAAAACCGAAGCAAGCGTTGAACGAGCTATGCAAACAGCTATTAACCACGCATGGAAAAACACAGACATAGAAACCCTTGAAAACCACTACACAGCCTACATCAATCCACGCAAGGGTGTTCCTACCATAACAGAATTTATATGCTATTACGCCGATAAGGTAAAATAAATAATTTCTTTAACAAAAACAGAAAAGCTTAAAATTCAGTCACATTGAATTTTAAGCTTTTTATAAACAGATTTTTATTTATATATAGTTTATGCTATACTATAGCAGTACTTTATTTATACAGGAGCAAACTATGGAATTTTCACAATTATTACTAAATCTACAACAGGTTAACTTATCAAGATTTTTAGTGTATTTACCCACACTTATTTCGGGATTTTATATATTTTATAAAGGCTTAAATATAAAGCCATCCCCTAAAAAGCTTATATGTCTGTCATTATCTACAGTTATAATATCATATATAATCATCCTGACAGAATACAGCTACAACAATCATTCCAAAATAGCAACCTTAATTCTTGCAAGTGTAACCCTTATACTTTTTAATCAGGATTTTCCTGTTTATGTTTCGCTGCCCACTTGTATAATCTCGCTGGGATTAACTAATATATTCCGAATGATTTCACTTATCATATGTGGTATACTCTGCTTTTTTTTAAATATTCCAGACACACATATAATATGGGGTGTATTAATAGCTGTTATTCAGGTTTTACTTTGTATATCATTTATGAGAATAAAGCGTTTTAAAAACGGATTCTCATTTTTCAGGGAGAAAAATCATTCTGATCTAGGCTTAGTATTCTCTGGTGCAGCATTATTTATAACTATAATTTTAAACAATAAAAATTACATATCACAATCAATGCTACCTCCGTTTTTTCTTGCGTTATTAATTCTGCTTGCAGGTATATTTATGTGGATAAAAAGAAGTATTCACCAGAAGTATTTAGATACTCTCAATAAAAAAGAACTGGAAAAATATAAAACCGAGCTTAAGCAAAAACAAGATGAGATAGACAGCCTTACAAGCTCAAACACTGCACTTGCAAAAATTGTGCATAGAGATAATCATTTAATAACAGCACTTAATCATACGATAAATCAACATTTAAACAGCAAAGCAAATAATACAGATACCCTGTTGCGTGAAATACTTACAATGCTCAATGAACGCTCTGAATTGGTTTCAGAGGAGCAACTCAGCAGCAAGCTATTACCTGCCACAGATATTGCGATTATTGATGGTATACTCAGCACCGTGCTTACAAGCTGTATAGCTAACAAAATTAACTTTGATGTTACCGTTAAATGCAAGCCTGCATATATTGTAAACAAACATATCTCGCAAACTAATCTGCAAACGCTTCTGTGCGACCATTTAAAGAACGCTGTTATAGCGATAAAATCATCTGATACAGAAAACGGCAATATACTGCTTAGCTTTGATATGAGCAACGGGATATATGAAATTACAATCAAGGATAACGGATGTGAGTTTTCTGCAGATACTCTGCAACAGCTTGGTTTACAGGCAGTTACCACACACAAAGACACCGGTGGTACTGGCATGGGATTTTTAACCACCTTTAAGACTCTACAAAATTGTAACGCAAGCCTTATAATTACAGAGTATAAATCGCAAATACCATACAGTAAATCAATAACCTTCAGATTCGATAACAACAACAGCTTTATAATAAATTCATATAGATATAATCAGCTTAAAGCTAAGATTACACGAAATGATGTTATAATAAACAGCATAGATTAAACGCAGAAAAGACCAATCTCTACTGATAACAGAGATTGGTCTTTTTATATTTAAGTTATAATTCTATATTAACAGCTTTAATCAGTCTGCAAGCTTCTCAAGTGCAGCAAGCTTTGTACAAACGCAGAATAAATCCATTGCAAGCTCTAGCTCTTCTACTGGTGGAAGTGTTGGAGCAAGACGGATGTTGCTGTCCTTAGGGTCGTTGCCATATGGGAATGTAGCACCTGCTCCTGTCAGTACAACACCTGCTTCTTTACATAGCTGAACTGTTCTCTTAGCACAGCCCTCATATACATCTACGCTTACAAAGTAGCCACCCTTAGGATTCAGCCACTCAGCTACGCCATAGCCACCAAGGTTAGCCTCAAGCTTTTCGATTACTGCATTGAAGCGTGGCTCAAGCACTGCTCTGTGTAGCTGCATATGCTCCATCAGACCCTCATAGCTGCCAAAAAACTTAACATGTCTTAGCATATTCAGCTTATCGTAGCCTATTGTCTGTGCTGTATACTTCTTCTTAAAGAACTTCATATTCTTCTCTGATGTAGCCATACAAGCTATACCAGCACCAGGGAATGTAATTTTTGATGTTGATGTAAACATAATTGGTAGGTCTTCGTTACCATACTTTTTACACTCATCCATAAGATTAAGAAGAGTATCACCCTTCTCTGCAATATCATGAATTACATAAGCGTTATCCCACATAATTCTGAAATCATCAGCAGCTGGCTTCAGCTTTGCAAAACGAGTTACAGTTTCATCTGAATATGTTACACCCTGTGGGTTTGAATACTTTGGTACACACCAGATACCCTTAATTGAGCTATCCTCGCTAACCAGCTTTTCGATAACATCCATATCAGGGCCCTGTGGTGTCATTGGTACTGTAATCATTTCGAAGCCGAAATACTCTGTAATACCAAAGTGTCTGTCATAGCCTGGTACAGGACATAGCCACTTAAGGTTATCCTGCTTAGCCCATGGTGTACCACCATTTACATTAGCTGTCATCATTGTAGCAATAGTGTCAAACATCATGTTAAGGCTTGAGTTACCACCAACCATAATCTCGCTTGTTTCTACACCAAGAACCTTTGCAAAAATCTCTTTCATTTCTGGCACACCGTCAAGCACACCGTAGTTTCTGCAATCTAAGCCATTTGCAGCCTTACAATCCTCTTTTGTAGACAGCACTGTAAGCATACCCTCTGACAAATCAAGCTGACTGCTGCCAGGCTTACCTCTTGACATATCAAGGCTAAGGTTCATCTCCTGATATTTTTTATATTCAGCCTGCATTTTTTCAAGCTCTGCTTTTAATTCAGTTTTAGAAGCTGATAAATAATTCATTCTGTAATCCCCCATAATTAAATTTTATCTATGTTAATTATTGTAATACAAACAACGACAAAATGCAAGTTTTATTTACTCAACTTGCATTTTTTGTCATTTGTAACAAGCAATAACTATTTTCTTATTTTTATTGTTTAATATGTTAAAAAGCCTGCTTATTCTCTATCAATTTTTTCGTTTAAAAACATATATTTAATTTTTTTCAAATAAGACTTTTATTACTACAAAATATTTGATATAATTAAGTAAATATTATTTATAGGACGGTAAGGATTATGAAAACAGTTGATTTAGTTGTACCTTGCTATAACGAAGAAGAAGGTTTATCTGTATTTGTTAGCGAAACAACAAAAGTAATAGAGAAAATCAAAGATTACAGCTTTACTTTTATTCTTGTAAACGACGGCAGTAAGGATAACACCTATGGTGTTATGAAAAAGCTAGCCAAGCAATACAAGAATGTAAAATATATTTCTTTTTCTCGTAATTTCGGTAAAGAGTCAGCTATGTATGCTGGTCTTAAAAATTCTACAGGTGATTATGTAGTTGTAATGGATGCCGATTTACAGCACCCACCAAAAATGCTTGTAGATATGTGTAAGGCTATGGACGAGGGCTACGACTGCTGTGCAGCACGACGCTCATCCCGTGAGGGTGAGTCAAAAATCCGTAGCTGGTTCTCACAGAACTTCTACAAAATCAGCAACAAAATCTCAGAAGTAAAAATGCCTTATGGTGCTGTTGACTACAGAATAATGAGTCGTCAGATGGTTGACGCTGTAGTTTCTTTAGGCGAGGTTCAAAGATTCTCTAAGGGTTTATTCAGTTGGGTTGGCTTTGAAACAAAGTGGATACCTTACAAGAATGTAGAAAGAACAATCGGCACTACAAAATGGAGCTTCTGGGGTCTGTTTAAATATGCAATAGACGGCTTTGCTTCTTTCTCTATAGCACCTTTAAGAATACTGTCTGCAGTTGGATTCTTCATTTCATTTGTTGCATTTATATATATTTTAGTAACATTAATCCAGACACTTATGTTTGGTATTAAGGTGCCAGGCTACTTTACAACTCTGTCTGCTACACTGTTTATGGGTGGTATTATTGAGCTTTCTATTGGTATTCTGGGTGAGTATATAAGCAGAATATATATGGAAAGCAAACGCAGACCTATATACCTTGTAAAGGATACTAACATCAACAAGGATACTACTGACGACAAAGCTGACACAGAGGATGAAGAAACAGCTGACAAGGCTACAGAAGATAAAGAGGACATCAAAAACGACAAGTCAAAAAAGGCTGAAAAATCCTCAGATAAAAAAGAAGCTGACAAAAAAGAGGAAGATGATAAATCTGACGCTTCTGAAGATGATGAAAAAGTAGAGTATGATTTAAGCTACTTTGAATAATACGAGGTAAATAAATGATAGATTTTATTAAACAGTTTTTTGATATAAAATTCTGGAAATTTATTCTGGTAGGTCTTTTCAATACTCTTGTTGGTGAGGGTCTTAAATTTCTTCTTTTCAACCTGTGCCACACTGGTGTATGGCTGTCATCTATAATCGGTATGGTTGTAGGTAGTGTTGTAAGCTACTTTTTGAATAAATACTTCACATTCAAAAACAAGGACAAGGGCTGGAAGCCTGTTTTAAGATTTGCACTTAACATTGCAGTTTGCTTTACACTTGCAAACGGTATTGCACTTCCTCTTGTTGAATGGATATGCCTTACAAACTCAATTACAATGTTTGGCTGGAGTGTAGAAACCTTTGCCGGTAATGCTTCAATGATTACAGGCTCCTGCTTGTTTGTTGCATTTAACTATATTGGCCAGAGATTCTTCGCATTTAAAGAGCATGAATCAGACAAAGCATAATCAAACAGATTATAGAATTACTGAATAAAATTTTGCCACCCGTAGGAATTTTACGGGTGGTTTTTTCTTGCTCTAAAGCTTTATATCAAACACTTTTAAAAGCATCTGCCGTTCTTCTTTTTTTCACAGTCGGTTGTTATCTCTCCTGTTTCACAATGATAGCAAATCTCGTTTATAAGTGGTTTGTCGTTAAAATAATCCTGTAAATTTTCTATAGTTGTCTGTGCTATATTTTTTAAGGCTTCATCTGTTAAAAACGCCTGATGTGAGGTTACTATAACATTCGGCATAGATACCAGCAGCGATAATGTATCGTCGTTAATAATTTCACCAGAAAAATCCTCGTAGAAAAAGCTGCTTTCTTCCTCGTAAACATCAAGGCAGGCTCCACCTATTTTTTTACTTTTCAAGCCTCTTAACAATGACTGACTTTCTATAATTGCACCTCTTGATGTATTAATCAGAATAACACCGTCACGCATTTTCGAGATTGTTTCTTCATTGATAAGATGATGACTTTCTTTTGTAAGTGGGCAATGTAAAGATATAATATGACATTCCTTAAAAATTGTGTCCAGGTCTGTATAATTAATGCTGCTGTTTTTCATCGGGTATACATCATAGGCCAAAACATTCATCTTAAAACCATTGCATATATCTATAAACTCTTTGCCTATTTTACCAGTACCAATTACACCTACTGTTTTTCCCTTCAGGTCAAAGCCTGTTAAGCCTGCAAGAGAAAAATTATAATCTCTTGTTCTGTTGTAAGCCTTGTGGATTTTTCTGTTAAGTGCAAGCAACAAAGCCATAGTATATTCTGCTACAGCATTAGGAGAATACCCAGGCACACGCATTATCGAAATCTTATTATATGCTTCTTTAAAATCTATGTTGTTATATCCGGCACATCTCATCGCTATGGCTTTTATACCAAGCTGATAAAGCTTGTCTATTGTTTCTGCATTTATATCATCATTTACAAACGCTACAACAGCACTACAGCCATACGCAAGCTTTGCAGTTTCGCTGTTCAGCTTAGGGTCAAAAAATTTAAATTTTATTCCCTTATGTGGCAGGCTGTTAAACCACACCTTGTCATAGGGCTTTGCATCATAAAAAGCTACTGTTTGTTCCATAAAAAGCACACTCCTTTTTGTTAGCTTGCGTTTTTTTACAATGATTATTCACAAAATAATCAAGCCCCTATCCTGTACTCTCTAGCTATAATAATTCTTTTAATTTTTCGCAAAATATGGTAAAATCAATATCATCACAAATAAAAGGACGGTAAGCAATATGGCTGACAAGCAAGGAATTATAATAAGACTTTTAGGTGGCTTTTATTATGTAGAGGCAGACAACGAAATTATAGAATGTAAGGCAAGGGGAGTTTTCAGAAAAAAGGGACTTTCTCCTGTTGTTGGTGACAGAGTAGAAATAACTATACCAAAAGAGGGCTATGCTTCTATTGAAAATATTCTTCCACGAAAGAATAAAATAGTTCGTCCTGCTGTTGCAAATCTTGATAAGCTTATTATTGTTTCTTCAGTATGCGAGCCTTCACCTAACCCTTTTATAATAGATAAAATGACTGCAACAGCTGTAAATAAAAGCATAGAGCCAGTAATAGTTTTTTCTAAGTCAGATTTACAATCTGCTGACGAGCTTATGAAAATATACGAAAACACAGGAATAAAAACAATAGAATTTTCTTCTGTTACAGGTGAGGGTGCTGATAAGGTAAGAGAGCTGCTTAAAGATAGCGTTGTTGCGTTTACTGGTAATTCCGGCGTTGGTAAATCATCGCTTATTAATTATCTTTTCCCTGATTTGAATATTGCAACCGGTGATATAAGCAAAAAGCTAGGCAGAGGCAGACACACTACCCGTAGCGTAGAGCTTTATAAAACTGACGGTGGCTATGTAGCTGATACACCTGGATTTTCTACAGTAGACCTTGAAAGATATGAGCTTATAAATAAAGACGATTTAGCAAATTGCTTCCCTGAATTTGAGGATTATATAACAATGTGTAAATTCTCATCATGCTCACACACCTGTGAAAAGGGCTGTGCTGTTTTGCAGGCTGTTAAAGACGGAGAAATAAATAAATCCCGTCATACAAGCTATGTAGAAATGTACAACGAGGTAAAGGATATTAAGGAGTGGCAGAGAAAATGAGCAGATGTATAATTATTTGTGCTTCTCCATATAATCAACCTGAATTTATAAAATCACAGATTCATGAAGATGACTATATAATCTGTGCTGACGGTGGATATGATACTGCTGTTAAGGCTGGTATAACACCAAGCATAGTTATAGGCGATTTTGATTCTTCAACCATTGTGATTGATAATAATATAAAAAAAATAATACTGCCTGTGGAGAAAGACGACACAGACAGTATTTATTGTATTAGGCACGGAATATCCATGGGATATACAGATTTTATTCTGTTTGGTGCAACAGGTAGCCGGGCTGACCACCTTTATGCGAATCTCTCGCTGTTAAAATTCGCTTGCAATCATAACTGCACAGCTGTACTTAAAGACAGCGAAGCAAGTATATTCTACACAGAAAGCACAACCACTCTTAAATGTAACGGTTGCACAGTTTCGGTGTTTCCTTTTGGTTGTAGCAAAGCCACAGTTACTCTTAACGGCTTTAAATACTCAGCTGATAAATTAACAATGACAGCCGATTTTCCTATTGGTACAAGCAACATTGCAGTTGCTGATACTTCAATCGTTACAGTGCATAGTGGTGGTGTATTGATAATAGTTAATCATCCATAAATGCGTGGCAAGCTATATATTCGCACACCTTACTCCAGTCTGCTATTTGTAACCAATTAACAACATATTGCTGTCGGTTATTTATATACTGGCTGAAATAAGCATGCTCCCAAAGGTCTATTGCTACAATCGGGTCAACTAATGTAAGTGGTGGTGTATTCTGCTTTTGTGTGTTGATTATCTGTAGCTTACACCCTTTGTTACACACAAGCCATGTATAGCCACAGCCAAAATTAGCCATGGCATTTTCTATCAACGAGCTTTTCATATGCTCAAAGCTGCCAAAGCTGTCTTTAATCTGTGACATCAGCTTAGGCGTTGGCATTCTGCCACCCGGTGTCATACTGTTAAAATAAATATAATGGTTATACACTCCCCCACCATATATTTTTATACTTTTACGCAAAGCAGGAGGAAATGTATCTGCATATGCCACAAGTGCCTTTAAGCTCCATGTCTGATATTGTGGAAAGTTAGAAAGCACCTCGTTCAGCTTATCAACATAATTCTGCATAAGCACCGTGTGATGTGTTTTTATTATATCACCGTCTATGTACGGTTCAAGGTCATAATAATTATAGCTTAGTGGTGGTAGCTCAAACGGATAATGTTCATTCATATTTATCTCCCTTTCTTTTTGCAAAGTATAAAATCTGTATCTTTCTTTAAACTATATGCTTTAATAAAGATAAATATTACTTTCAACAAATAAAATCACACCAGACTGTGCGTAATAATCACAGTCTGGTGTTTTCCATTTATAGGCACGAACAAAAAAGACACTTACTGAATATAATAAATACAGCAAGTGTTTTGAAAGGAGTTTTTTGTTTATGTGTGGAATAGCCGGGTGGTTAGACTTTTATGAGAATCTTACCGAAAAGCGACCTGTTATTGAAAATATGTTAAACTCATTAAAACGCAGAGGACCTGACCAGCAGGGAGTTTTTTTCAGTAACGAAAAAAATGTATGTCTTATGCACAGACGACTTTCTGTAATAGACCCTGATGGTGGACTACAGCCCATGACAAAGCAAGGCAGAATTGTAAAATGCACTATAGTGTACAATGGTGAGCTTTACAACACAACCGAGCTACGCACTCAGCTTGAAAAGCTTGGCTATCAATTTACATCAAACTCCGACACCGAGGTGCTTCTTACTGCGTATCTTCATTGGGGAGAAAATTGCATTGAAAAGCTGAACGGAATTTTCGCCTTCGCTATATACGACCACGACAACAAAAAGCTTTTTGTTGCAAGAGATAGAATAGGCGTAAAGCCGTTTTTCTACTACCAATATAACAACGGCTTTGTATTTGCTTCAGAAATCAAAGCTCTGCTTGCTTGCCCTGTATTAAAGCCACAGGTAGACGAAGAAGGCTTGATGGATATTTTCTTTATAGGCCCTGGCAGAAGTGGTGGTAAGGGTGTATTCAAAAATGTTTACGAGCTTCTTCCTGGTGAATGTGGCACATACCGAAACGGTTTATTTAAAAAGAGAAAATATTTTAAACTCCGTGCAAGACCTCACCCACACAACAAAGCTGAAACAATAGAGCATACACGCTGGCTACTAAAAGACGCTGTTACAAGACAGCTTGTGTCTGATGTACCATTGTGTACATTTTTATCGGGTGGACTTGACTCAAGTATAATAAGTAAAATTGCGTCAGATTACTTTGCAGAAAATGATAAAGGCACACTTACAACCTATTCTGTTGATTATAAGGATAACGAGAAATATTTCACCAAAAATTTATTCCAGCCAAACTCAGATGGTGAATATATAAAGCTTATGAGTAGCTTTGCTCATACTAATCATAGAAATGTAGTTATTTCAAACGAGGATTTATTTAAAGCCTTATTTGACGCTGTAAGAGCAAGAGATTTACCTGCAATGACAGATGTTGACTCGTCACTTATACTATTCTGTAAAGAAGTAAAAAAGGATTTTACCGTTGCGTTATCCGGCGAATGTGCCGACGAGCTTTTTGGTGGATATCCATGGTATCATAACGAAAAAATACTTTTTGAAGACACCTTCCCATGGTCACGAAGCTTAGATATTCGCAGAGAGGTACTGAAAAAAGGCTTACTGCCAAAGGGTGAGGAATATGTGCGTGAGAAATATCTGTCTACTATAAACACAGTTGATAAGCTACCAGACGAAAGTAAACTGGAAGCACGAATGAAAGAAATGTTTGTGCTTAACTTCAACTGGTTTATGCAGGGGCTGCTCGACCGTAAGGACAGATGCAGTATGTATAACGGTCTTGAGGTACGAGTGCCATTCTGCGATTATCGCCTTGTTGAGTATGCATACAATATGCCATGGTCACTTAAAGCCTTAAATGGCAGAGAAAAGGGAATTATAAGAACAGCTATGCAGGGTATTCTTCCTGACGAAATTATATTCCGAAAGAAAAGCCCATACCCAAAAACTCACAACCCTGTATATTTCACCCTCTGTGCCAAAGCAATAAAAAAGCTTATGTCTGAAAACAGTGCTATAATTCAGTTTTTAGATGTAAACGCTATTAATAATATTATAGAAAACCCAGGCAGAATATCATCACCATGGTATGGCCAGCTTATGAATGCACCACAGATTCTAGCTTATCTTATACAGATTGATTTCTGGCTTAAGGAATACAATGTTGATATTCAGCTATAGCTTATTCCTTAAAATCTCTGCAGCAATAATCTATAAAAGCATTGTCTAAATACTCTTTATTTGCTTTTATATTAATATTAGCAATATTATCATGGTAGTTTCTGGTGTGGATAATTATAGGTAGCTCCACACCAAACTGCTCTTTTATTACGCCACTTTTATGTATTTCACGCACTGCCTCAACTACATTATCAACAAACATATCAACAGCTTCAAAGTCACGGATTTTCTGTTGCCTTAGCCACTCGCTTATCATACCATTAGTATATTCATCCTCACCAAAGCAAAAGGTTTCATTCTGAAGCCAGAAATTATAATTCCAGCGTATTGTTTCTGAATCTATGTCATCACACAGCTCTTTTTTATAATGCGATTCTGTATTATAACCAAAATGTAAAAGCAGCTGTGATTGCATATCTATATCGTAATCTATAAAAAACGAAATAGCATAAATATCGCTTGCTTTCCATTTTCTCATTTCTCTCATAAACGCAAGCCATATTTCGTTGCTGATATTCAGCACATGAAAATCCTTGTATGTATTCTTTTCTTTTTCTTTAAGAATCATCTCGTATAATTTCATATAATCCACCTCTTTAGCTATATTATAGCATATTTCTACACAAGAGTGTGAATAAGCTGATAAATAAAAGCTAGTGCAAACTGTCAGGCAGTTGCACTAGCTTTAAATTTATTAAGTATTTGCAAGCTTATTTTCAGCTTTATTATTTTTTAATTTCAAAGTTATTAACACTATTTGAAAAAACAAGCATACCGGCAAAATTGGAAAATACACAACATAGTAAATGAAAATACCAAATAACCCAACACTAAATGCGTCTAAACCATAATACACGGTATCCCCTAGAATATTAATACCAAAAATCATATATTTCAAGATTACAAGTAATACAAATACGCAAGGAATAAAAGAGCATACAAACATAGCTTTACGCTTTTTTCTGAATATGTAGCACATCTGAAAGGTTACACACGCAGGAATAATCGGTATTACTAAAAAGCTTTCAAAAATATCTTCTGACAATCTTAACAACTGTTTTGTTTCTATACCCTTTTCGCATATGATGAATAATGTAAAGACTACTGCTAATACATACGGTATAAACGATAGAATAAATACTGCTTTTATAATTTTGGTTTTCATAAATTATTTATTCCTCTCTAGCAATTTGTTGAATTTTCAATATATGCATATGCAAAAAAGAGCAGTTATAAAAACTGCTCTTTTTGGTGCTGGTGACCGGACTTGAACCGGTACGATGTTGCCACCGAGGGATTTTAAGTCCCTTGCGTCTGCCTATTCCGCCACACCAGCGTTACAAAAGTTATTTTAGCACATACACCCCGTAATTGTCAATAACTTATACCATAATTTTTAATTTTTTATCATATATTATCTTCTTTATAAAATTTGACTAAAGCAATAAAAAGAGTTAAAATTGTTATATATACTTCATTTTACGGAGGTTTTAAAATGTTTAAAAAATTTATTGCTTTATCATTAGCTGTGGCTATGCTTACAGGTGCAAGTGGTTGTGATTTTACTGCTGTATCTGATCAGATTTCAGATAAAATTTCTATTAACAACAAAGCTACTGCATATCCTGTAATAGCAGGCAGAGAAAAAATATTAAAACAGCCACAAAGAATTCTTGTGCTTGATGATAATGTAGCTGATATACTTCTTACCTGTGGATACGCTGACAAAATAGTTGGCTGTTCTACAGACTGTACTCAAAAGGAGCTTGCAAATGTGCAGAAATATGGCTCTGACATTAACCCACGAACAGATATAACAGCAAAAGCCAATGCAGATATTATTTTTGCTTCTCCTGATATTTCTTACGAGGATTATAAGGCTTTAAAAAAGAGTAATGCACTTGTTTTAAGAATGGCACCAGCAACAAGCATTGATAATCTTGATATTCTTTTTACAAACATCTGTAAAATCATGAGTGGAAATATAGAGGGTGAACAAAAAGGTAAGGCTTATGCTGATGCAGTTATAAATCTTTTGGAGCATAATAAAAGTGAAAAAATTGTTAAGGGCTGTTATATTTATAGCGTAGACAAGGCTCTGTCGGTTACTCTTGATATGTACGAAAATGATATTTTACGCTATGCTGGTGTTCAGAATATTGCTTCAGAAATGGATACAAGAGGCAAACTTCCATTCACAAAAATTACAGCAGCAGACAAACAGCAGGGCTTTGCTTTCTATATTTTCTGCGAAAAAGGTATGAAGCAGGAAATACTACAGAGCGATACATTCAAAAATAGTAACACTGTTAACAAAAACCGTGTTATAGAAATTCCTAGCGAATATCTGACAAGACAAGGTAAAGATTCTGCTGCCGGTGTAGCTTATATCACTAAGGCTATTCATGATAATAACAACCGAAAAGGTGAAAGCGTTGCCGAAAGCTATGGCATTGAAATATTCGACGGTATTTCATACACATTAGACGAAGAGGACAGCAATGTTTTTGCTATACAGCAAAGATTAAAGGACTTAGGCTATGCTACAATAGCACCAACAGGCTATTTTGGTCAATCAACTGCTGACGCTGTAAAAAGCTTCCAGATTAATAACGAGCTTAACAGACGAGATGGTGTTGCTGATAAGGATACTATTGAAAAGCTATTTTCTACAGCAGCCTTTTCCAATATCAACCCAGGCATAACACCTTCACAAAACACAGCGAATACAACCCCAGAGGCAACAGAAGCTCCTACAGAGCTTGCTACCTTTACAACAGTAGAATAAATTAATTAAGAAAGAGAATTATTATGCAAACTCAGGAATGTAATGTATATAAAAAATGCAGTGGCTGTCAGTTACTTAATATGACATACGAGCAGCAGCTTAAATGGAAACAGATTAAAGTAGAAAGACTGATGAACCACTTTACAAA
>JAXJDU010000097.1:0-7889 GCA_036301785.1 Acutalibacteraceae bacterium
CCCTTTTTAAAGGGTGGTGGGGTGCAGGGGCAAAGCCCCTGCAAACTACAATTTATCTTCTTTTCACGAGGTGGCCTTTATGCTACTACAACCAGATTATTACGACTCCTTTGAATGTATCGCTGATAAATGCAAGGATAACTGCTGTATCGGCTGGGAAATTGATATTGATGACAATACCTATGAAGAATATATGAAAATTGACGGCTTACTTGGTGACCGATTAAAGAAATCAATTGAAACTACAGACGGGGTACATTCCTTTAAGCTTGATAACAACGAGCGTTGTCCATTTTTAAACAACAATAATTTATGCGATATAATCTGTGAGCTTGGCAAGGACAAGCTTTGCCACATCTGCAAGCATCACCCAAGATACATAAATAATTATGAGGATATAACAGAAATCGGCTTAGGGCTTGCCTGTGAGGAGGCTTGCAGAATTATACTGAATCAGCAGACACCAGTATATATTATAAACAGTGACACAAAGCAGAAATTCACACCACAAAGCTTAAACACAAAAACTCTTACATACCTTTATAAAGCAAGAGATATCATTATCAGCACTCTTCAGAGAAGAAGCTATAACATACAGCTAAGGCTTGCTGTTACGGTTGCTTTATGTGAGTATATCCATAACGACTGGTTTTCTGACAAAAGCGATGACGAGCTTATAGTATCATTGGATAAGCTTGAAAACAAGGCTGACAGCCTGTTTAACAGCATTGTCAGAAACAGCAATAATTGCACTACAGCTGATAAAAATGAGCTTATCAACCTTATAATTGATGATTACACCAAGCTTGAGATTCTGGATAACAGCTGGATAGCTTTAATCAGCGATACATCAGGCCATATTGCTGATGCTGACACCTGCTTATTGGATTTTGAATTTGAAAACAGCGACTTAATTTTTGAAAATATACTTGTTTATTTTATGCACAGATATTTTATAAATAACTGTCTGTGTGACTGCATTATACAGAATGCGTATTTTATGATTTCGGAATATGTGCTGATAAAAAGCCTGTATGCATATTGTCAGAAAACAGGCATTAATTATACTATTGAAGATATAGTACACAGCTATTCAAAGGAAATAGAATATTCTGATATAAACATGGATGATCTGCTGGAGGTCTTCCCCTATAATGTTGCCTATAATAAAGAAAATATATCTGACCTTATTCTATAAACAAAAAAGCATTATGAGCCACTGCCTGTAAAGGTGTGCTCATAATGCTTTTATTTTTTATATTATCTATATATTAATGGCGAACCCAACCAAATAAACGCTGAATCTGAGATGCCTTGCCTAAATCACCATATATTCTCAGCTTTCCTACTGTATAAGCAGCTATAGCGTTCATTTCGCCTCTTGCAATTTTAATAAAGTCATATGTATCTGCAACAAATAATGTATCATGATTCTTATAATCATAAGGCTCTACATCTACTTGTCCGTCATGAAACAGTACATAAAAACTGCCTCCACCTTCACCTGTCATTGTAACCTGCATTGCAATACGCTCGGTACATTCATGTACATCTGAGTGAATAAAAATGTTTTTGATTTCGCTGAACGCTTCCTGAAAAGTCATACTTATCCTCCGTTTTTTAGCTTACTGGCCATAAGCCTGTTATATAAATACCTCAGTTTTTTACCGGTAATTCTTTAATTAATATATATTAAATCCCAGAAAAAAATATTACTGATTTGTAACTTTATTTATGGTATCATTACACCCGAATAAAGTCAATAACCAAATTTTATTTTGTAGCTTTATGTAAAAGCAACATATAACCACTTGATTATTTGTAATAATTCACAACGAAAAAAATCAGGTACAAAAACACCCTCAGTGCTTTACCATGCACCATTGTGCAGTAAAAGCCGGAGGGTGTAATTTTTAATTATTACCTTATTAAAATTTAAATAAAACTGTTATTCAACCACTGTGCAACCACAGTTACATAGCTTAGCTATAAACACATCGCTATACTCTGCTTTGAGAATATCAGCTGCTGTATCTGCAGCTTGCTGTGTGCTGTAAATACCATAAACAGTAGGGCCACTGCCACTCATAACAGAAGCAAGTGCACCATTCTTCTTCATAACTGACTTGATTTTCTGCACCTCGTCAATCTGTAACAGGCTGTCAAAATCGTTGTATAAGCCATTGCAAAAGTCCTCTACACTATTGCACTGCATTGCATTTATTACAGCTGTGCTATGCACATTAGTTGAATATGGTCTTTCGTCTGACTTTTTATACGCAAGAGGTGTAGACACATTTACATATGGCTTGCAAAGTAAAATGTATTTATCCTGCATACAGCTGTTATTTTCCAGCTTTTCAAGTGTAGTACCTATACCAGTTGCAAGCATTGTGCCACCGTACAGGCAAAAAGGTACATCAGCACCAATTTTTGCACCTATCTGTGCAAGTGTGTCTATGCTAAGGCTTGTACCATAAAGCTCATTTAAAGCTACAAGCACAGCAGCACCGTCTGTGCTTCCACCAGCCAAACCAGCCTGTGCAGGAATATTTTTCTGAATATGCACATCTACCCCACATTCGATATTACAATGCTCTGCAAACAGCTGTACAGCCTTGTATGCTGTGTTGCGTTCATCACATGGTACAAAGTCTTTATCACAGGTAAGCTTTATTCCACCATTGTTTTTTATGACTGTTACAGTGTCGCACAAATCAACAGCCTGCATAATCATATCTACTGTGTGATAGCCATTTTCAAGCTTGCCGGTAATATCTAATGTAAAATTAATTTTTGCAGGTGCCAGAACCTTTACCATTTTGTCACTTCCTAAAAATTACTTTATTTCTTTCAAAAATTCCTCTATTCTGTCAAGAGCCTCCATAATATGCTTTATAGAGAATGAGTAAGAAACTCTTATAAAGCCCTCACCACTATCGCCAAAGGCGTTACCAGGTACAACTGCTACACTTTTTACTTTAAGCAAGCTCATACAAAAATCCTCTGATGAAAGTCCTGTGCTTTTAATACATGGGAATGCATAGAAAGCACCCTCTGGCTCAAAGCAGCTTAGTCCCATTTCTCTGAAGCGTTTAACTACTAAGCGTCTACGCATATCGTATTCATCACGCATTTTCTGAACATCCTTGTCGCCATTTCTCAGTGCCTCAATAGCAGCATACTGTGCAGTTGTTGGAGCACTCATTATTGCAAACTGGTGCAGCTTTGTCATTGCGTCTGTTAAAGGCTTTGGTGCAAGTGAATAACCCAGTCGCCAGCCTGTCATAGAGTATGACTTTGAGAAACCACTTACAACTACAGTACGCTCTTGCATGCCGTCTATTTCTGCAAAGGATATATGCTTTTTACCATTGTATGTAAGCTCTGCATAAATTTCGTCTGAAATAACAAAGAGGTTATATTTTTCGACAATTTCAGCTATAGCCTCAAGCTCTTTT
The DNA here is from genome assembly GCA_036301785.1 of Acutalibacteraceae bacterium. Lineage (GTDB taxonomy): Bacteria > Bacillota > Clostridia > Oscillospirales > Acutalibacteraceae > CAG-964. Next base: position 3,462 of record JAXJDU010000097.1, read on the forward strand.
CTCTCCATAATTGCACCTGTAGGATTATTAGGGAAAGGTAAAACAAGAAGCTTTGATTTTTCTGTAATTGCATTTTCAAGCAGCTGTGGCATAAGCTTAAAGCTGTCTTCTTCCTTTGTTTCTACAACAACAGGTACACCGTCTGACATCTGCACAAGTGGCTCGTAGCATACAAAGCTAGGCTGTGGAATAAGCACCTCGTCACCTGCGTTGATAAGTGTACGCATTGCAAGGTCGATAGCCTCTGAACCACCAACGGTTACAAGACATTCCTCAACACCGTTATACTTTACATTGAATCTTCTGTGATAATACCTTGCAATTTCGTTTCTTAGCTCGGTTAAGCCCTTGTTAGAGGTATATTTTGTCTGTCCAGCATGCAAAGAAGCAATACCAGCTTCTCTTATATGCCATGGTGTTTTAAAGTCAGGCTCACCAATACTCAGTGAAATAATATTTTCCATTTCACTTGCAATATCAAAGAATTTTCTTATACCCGACGGTTTAATCTCTTTTATTTTATTATTAAGTACGCTTTCGTAATCTATCACAGTATAATACTCCTTTTGTCCTGTTCATCGTCATCATAAAAAGATATACCACTCTTTTTATAGGTTTTAAGCTGGAATCTTGTATTTGTTGACAATACACCATCAATTGTAGAAAGGCGTTTTGCAACAAACATAGCAATATCTGTAATACTGTCACCCTTTACACAGGCAAGAAGGTCATAGCCACCTGCCATAAGGTATAAAGAGTCAACCTCGTCAAAATCTAAAATCTGCTTTGCGATTGTATCAAAGCCTGTATCCTTTTGTGGAGTAACCTTCAGCTCTATATACGCAGTAGCCTTGGCACCAGGTACATTGTTGAAATTTATTATCGCTTTATGTCCCTTTATAACACCGTCTTTTTCGTACTGCTTTATTTTTGCCTTTATGTTTTCTTCTGTGTCGTTAAGCATAGCAGCCATTTCTGCACAAGAAAGGTCACTGTTTTCGCTTATTAGCTGTAAGATTTTATCCATAGTAGCTCACCCCATAAGTTTAATCTATATAATAATTATATAACAAATTTTTTCTACTGTCTACATCAAGTTACTGTGTTGAATAAGATTATGCTATGTGTTAAAATATATTAAGAATTAACTTAACAAAGGAATCTGATTATGAGAGAAATAGTAATAGGTAAAAACGACGCTAACCAGCGTTTAGATAAATTTTTAACCAAACGCTTTAAAAATATGCCTAAATCACTTATGTACAAATATATACGCACTAAGTACATTAAAGTGAACAACAAAAAGTGCGAAATTTCCACACAGCTTCACGAAGGCGATGTGCTGAAGCTTTTTATTAAAGATGAATTTTTTGAAGACGACACACCAGCCGAAAGCTATGATTTTCTTAAAGCACCAACAAAGCTTGATATTATTTACGAGGATAGCAACATTCTGCTTTTAAACAAAAAGCCTGGTGTTATTGTACACCCTGACGAGAAATATCACTTTGACTCTTTAATCTCAAGAGTGTTGCATTATCTTTATGATAAGGGCGAATACAACCCAAAGGACGATAAAGCCTTTGCACCGGCACTGGTAAACAGAATAGACCGTAACACTGGTGGAATTGTTATTGCAGCAAAAAATGCTGAGAGTCTTAGAGCCTTGAATGCAAAAATGAAAACCCGAGAGCTTACCAAGCTTTATTTATGTATGGTACAGGGTACTGTAAAGCGTAAAGAAGGTTTACTGGGTGGTTATCTTGAAAAGGACGAAAAGAAAAACAAGGTGGCAATACTGAAAAAGCCTACACCAGACAGCAAGCCAGTTAAAACAAAATATACAGTTTTATCAAACATAAAGGGCAACAGCCTTTTAGAGGTAGATTTGCTTACCGGCAGAACACACCAGATTCGAGCACACATGGCTTCTATTGGTCATCCACTTATGGGTGACACAAAATACGGCTACAAACGCAAGGGTGATAATGATTTTTATAAATATCAGGCACTTTATGCATATAAAATAACCTTTAATTTCACCACAGACGGTGGTTGCATAGAATATCTTAATCACAAGAGCTTTGAGGTTAACAAAAATAGTGTGTGGTTTTTAGAGGATAATAATTAATACGATTGTATACTTACTGACAAAAAACACAGCTTGTAACATATGCTACAAGCTGTGTTTTTTATTTACAATGGTATTACTGTATCACCTATCTGAATTTCCTTTACATTTTCTATATCTATTGCTGCCATTTTTATGTTTTCTTCATCGTTGGTAAGAGAAATTCGCAGGTTTGAAACAAGCTCTACCTCACCTGTTTTTTCATTCATAGAGGTGGTTTGCCCTTCCCACAACAAATAATATTCTGTACCATCATTCATTCTTAGCAGGGTTACACGGTCATCATTTTGAACCTTTTCAGAAATATAAGAAATAAAGTATGACATATCCTTAAAATCACACTGGAATTGTAATGTAAACGGAGATACCACCAGCTTTGAGCTTCTTACCTTTGCTCGCTCTCGCTGGATTATAGCCTTAGCTGTTTTGCTGTCTAAGGTATATTCCTTGAAGTTTTCTCTGAAATTAAGGTTTAGTGAAGATTTTATTTTAAAATCCATTTCGTTATAGCTGATAACGCAGAATTCATCCTTTTCAAGCTCCTCGTTATATACTACCTCCAGCTTCTGATTATCCTTCAGCTTATATTTCTTTTCAAGCTCTTTCTTTTTGCTTTCATAGATTTTTTCGTACTCGTCAACATTATCGTAGCTGGTTACCATGCAGATATAATCCTTGCCATCCTTTTGGGTAACACTAAAGTTTTCCCATTTATCATCTTCAGGGTCATATTCATATGCTTCATCAAGCTCATTAATACGATTTACAATAGCGGCATAATATTCGTCGCTGGTTGTACTGCCATTTACAGGCTTACATTCCTCTACTATTTCAATTTCCTCTTTTGTTACATCATCTATATATTCGCCTGTATGTTCATCTATCTGCTCAAAGCAAAGCTTATCTAATTCAACAGTCATCTTTCTGCCTCTTATGTTTATATTTGAATTAAAGCAAGCATAAGCAATTATTGTTTTTTCATCTACAACATTACAGCTTGTATACCAGCTTGCACCATAGGCACAAGGCACAAAGCTAAAGAGTCTTTCTTTTACTTCAAAGTGTGTGTAATCAAAGGATACATCTGTGCTTCTGACATCATCAACAGGGAAGTCAAACGCTGTATTATCCTTTTTAGTAAGCTTATAGGCTATATAAACCTCGCTTTGATTACCTGCTGATATTCCCAGCACCTCTGCATTAATGTTATCATCTGTACAGCTTATTTTTACATTGCTACCACTGTACAAGCCGTTTTCACATTCGCCACTGAACAAATATCCAAAAACATCGCTGAATTTACCACTGGCATATGCTGTAGTAGAAATGGATACAATAATTGCGATAATAGCAACCAGTGCCATTGTCGGACCTTTTTTGCGTCTTTTACGCTTTGATTTATTAATATTCTCAAAAACAGTATTTTTAATATTTTCATAGCTTACGCCTGTTTCTTCAAAGACTGTATTTTCATCTATTGTGTTTTCATTATTCTCATAAAAATCAAATGGATTGTAATGCTTCATTACTTACTCCCCTTTCTTCCAGAAGCTTTTTAAGCTTAGCCTTTGCCCTACGGATTTTAGTTTTTACTGTTTCAACATTTATTCCCATAATATCAGAAATCTTTGATGATGACTGATAATAATAGTAGTGTCTTAAAACTATTTCACTGTCAGGCTCACCCATAGCATTTACTGCATTGTAAAGAATACCACCAAGCTCCTTATCCTCTGTGTGCTTGCTAAGTGTAAATTCGTCCTCTATAACAACATCGTCAAGGTGTAAAACATCAGGTTGCTTTATATCTCTTATTTTATTTTTTGCCCTGCTTTTTACAATGCTGCATAAATACCCCTTCAGGCAATCTGGCTGCACCTTGTCTGCATTATTCCACAGCACCAGAAAGCTATCCGACACTACCTCCTCTATATCTGAAGCTGACAGTGTACCGTTTGAAACATTATAGACTATAGCCGACATAAGTGCTGTATACTTCTGCATAATCTTTTCAAGTGCCTGCTCGTTACCCTTTTTCAGCTTTTTAACTAACTGTTCATCATTCATTTTTATCATCTCCTCTGTAAAAATTACCCTGACATATATAATAACACCGTTTTTTTCTTTATAGGTTCACTTTTTTCAAATTATTTGATAAATTGTAGTTTGCAGGGGCTTTGCCCCTGCACCCCACCACCCTTTAAAAAGGGTGGACCTAAACTTTACGCTTGAGTGTCTGCTACGCAGTCACTCAAGATACGCACAAACCAAAATGGAATTACCCCAACGCAAAAACA
>JAXJDU010000098.1:0-2787 GCA_036301785.1 Acutalibacteraceae bacterium
AACTACATTATACACCATTTTGGAGACTTCTTCACCGAAGTCTCCTTCTTTTTTTGCATAAAAATCAGGCTGCCTCACTTGATTAGTGAGACAGCCCCTTTTGTTTATAAAAAAAGACAGCAAGAAAAGCTCCTGCTGTCTTAAATAATAGTTATAATAGCTTAAAATTATTTTTCTCAAATTCAATTAAACCCTCGTCACGCATCTTGCACAGCTCGTTAGACATAGCACTACGATCAACTGATAAGAAGTCTGCAAGCTGTTGACGATTAAAAGGAATAGTGAATGTTGAACTGGTTTGCTTTTTCGCTTCCTCAGATAAATACGAAATTAACTTTTCTCGTGTAGAACGCTTAGACATATGACCAAGCTTTTGCACGAGTTTTCTGTTTTTCTCAGATATAGCAAAAAATAAATTCTGTACTACCATAGCGTGAAAACGACAGGCAGAAGAACAGGTTGTCAGAATACGCTTTACATCAAAGAAGATAACAGAGCTATCCTCAATGGCAACTACATCATTTAAGAGTGCTCCACTTTCAGGTGCAACGTAAGCCTCTCCAAACATATCACCAACAGCAATCTGCCCCAGTATGCTTCGGTTACCCCAATAATCATCATTTTTGATATGAAGATTGCCGACTACTAACACAACAATATCACTCAAATGCTCACCTTGTCGAAGTACATATTCTCCTTTTTTGAATGTTTCAAGCCTTGCACCAAGGCAAGAAAGCATAGCAGATATTTCTTCTTCAACCACACCAGCGAACAGCTGAGTTCTTTTTAGAATGGAAATATATTCTTTCATAAAACTCTCTTTTCTGTTGTAAATACAACCGATTAGTTTTAATTATTGTACTATAATAAGAGTGCAAAATCAAGATAGGAGAAACAATATGATTAGAAAAATTATTAAAATTGATATAGAAAAATGTAATGGTTGTGGGGCGTGTGTCAGTGCTTGTCACGAGGGTGCTATTGAAATGATCGACAACAAAGCAAAGCTTATTCGTGAGGACTACTGCGATGGTCTTGGAGATTGCTTGCCAGTGTGTCCTACAGGTGCCATTACCTTTGAAGAAAGAGAAGCTCCTGCTTATAATGAAGAGGCTGTTCTAGAAGCAAAGAAAAACAAAGCTACACTCCCTTGTGGTTGTCCTGGCACACAGTCTAAATTCATTCACAGAGCAAGCTGTGAACGTAGTGATTTTTCTACACCAATAAACAGTCAGCTTTCACAGTGGCCAGTTCAGATAAAGCTTGTTCCTGTTAACGCACCTTATTTTGACGGTGCAAAGCTTCTTGTTGCAGCAGATTGCACAGCTTTTGCCTATGGTAATTTTCATAACGAGTTTATTCGTAATCACATTACTGTAATAGGTTGCCCAAAGCTTGATAGCGTTGATTATACAGAAAAGCTAACAGCTATTATTGCAAATAACAATATTAAAAGTGTCACTGTTGTGCGTATGGAAGTGCCTTGTTGTGGAGGAATTGAAAATGCTGTGAAACAGGCTTTACAAACAAGTGGAAAATTTATTCCGTGGAGAGTAGTTACTATCTCAACAGATGGAAAAATATTAGATTAACGGAGGAAGAAAAATGGATAGAAAAATGTTTTGTTTTCAGTGTGAACAGACAGCAGGCTGTACTGCTTGTGTAGGTAAAGCAGGGGTATGTGGTAAAAAAGCAGATACTGCTGAGATTCAGGATAAGCTAACTGGTGCACTTATAGGCCTTGCAAGAGCTACCGAAGGCAACGAAAGCCTAGTTACAAAAATTACTGATAAATTAATATTGGAAGGTCTTTTTACCACTATTACTAATGTAAACTTCAACAACGAAACTATTAACTCACTGATAGCACGTGTGGAATCAGAAAAAGAACGCCTTGTAACAAATTGTTTCTGTTGTTCCTCTGTTTGTGGCAGAAACGAAAACTTCGATATGAATGACTTATGGAATGCTGACGAGGATATACGTTCACTTAAATCACTTATTCTGTTTGGTATTCGTGGTATGTCAGCCTATGCATATCACGCTGAAGTGCTTGGTTATCGTGATGATGACATTAACAAATTCTTTTATAAAGCACTGGTTGCTATTGGTATGAAGAATTGGGGTATGGAAGAGCTACTCCCAATAGTAATGGAGGTAGGGGAGGTTAATCTTAAATGTATGGCTTTGCTTGATAAAGCTAACACCGAAACCTATGGTAATCCTATACCAACCGAGGTTACTCTTACTGTTGAAAAAGGTCCTTTCATTGTAATATCAGGGCATGATCTTTACGACTTAAAACAGCTTCTTGAACAAACTAAGGGTAAAGGTGTTAATATCTATACTCACGGAGAAATGTTGCCTGCACACGCTTATCCCGAGCTTAAAAGGTATACACACTTAAAAGGTAACTTTGGCACTGCTTGGCAAAATCAGCAAAAGGAATTTGCAGATATACCAGCTCCTGTTATCTTTACAACTAATTGTCTAATGCAACCTAAAGCAAGCTATGCTGATCGAGTTTTTACAACTGAGGTTGTATCTTATCCCGAGCTTGTACATATAGGTGAAGATAAAGACTTCACACCTGTCATTGAAAAGGCTATTGCACTTGGTGGGTATACCACAAATATGCATTTTACAGGTATCAACGGTGGTGAAAAGGTAATTACAGGCTTTGCTCATAATACTGTTTTGAGTGTTGCAGATACAGTTATAGATGCAGTAAAATCAGGTGCAATCAGGCACTTCTTCCTTGTAGGTGGCTGTGACGGTGCAAAAACT
>JAXJDU010000099.1:0-4897 GCA_036301785.1 Acutalibacteraceae bacterium
GACGATTATGCGTTTAGGGCTTCGCTTCATGCAACCAATTTTGAAAAAATTGATTGCGTAAACCCATAAGGGCTCTGCATAATACAACCAATTTGCTTCGCAAATTGGTTGCATGACCCACCAGCCTTTGAAAAGGCTGGACCTAAACTTTACGCTTTTTTCTCCTCAGGTGTGAGCGTTAGCTCACACCGTTAAACTGCAAAAAGCCCACAGCTTTAACTGTGGACTTTTGCTATATCATAATTTTATTTTAACCAACAACTCGTCTTATACATCTTACATAGCCACCCCATGAAATGTCTGTTGTAAGAATACCATATCTTTCGTTAAGTGCGTGTGTAACCATGCCATCGCCTGCGTAAATTGCCACATGACCAGGATATACTACAATATCACCAGGCTGTGCATCGCTTAATGATACATATTTACCCACTGTATCAAGGTCCATTCTTGTAGGCCATAGATTATAGCCAAATTCGCTGTACACACTACACACAAAACCAGAGCAATCAACGCCTGTATTCAGGTTTGTACCACCCCATACATATGGTGTTTTACCTACCCATGAAGCAGCATAATCTGCAATTTCCTGTCCTGTTGCTCCTGCCTGCTTTACAGTAATTACTACTGTTGTAAATACTCCGTTGTCGTCCTTTGCCTTACAAGTAATAACTGCCTTACCTATACCAACACCCTTAACATTACCGTTGGCATCTACTGTAGCTACAGCAGTGTCACTGCTGCTCCAGCTTACATTTTTGTTAGTAGCGTTGTCAGGCTTAGTCTGTGCTGTAAGTGTAATTGTCTTGCCCTTGTTTACTGTGTTTTCACCCTGTACAGATATCATAGTAACTGGTTGCTTTACAGTTACTGTACAGGTATCGTACTTGCCACTGCCATCAGCAGCAGTACAGGTAATAACACAGCTACCAACCGAAACTGCTGTAAGCAGACCTTTTTCGCTTACTGTTGCAACAGCTGGGTTACTGCTTGTATAAATCACACCAACATTGCTTGCTGTATCTGGTGTAACAGTTGGGTAGAAATGAGCCTTTTTACCTACATTCCATGAAATGCTGTGTGCATTAAGCACAACGCTTGTTACCTTTGTGTCATCAGTAACATTAACATTACATACAGCAGTCAGCCCACTGCCGTCTGTTGTTTTTGCTGTGATTGTACATCTGCCTGCACCAACTGCTGTTACAACACCATTAGAGGTTACTGTTGCAACGCTGCTGTTGCTGCTGCTCCAGCAGATATTTTTAGATGTAGCGTTATCTGGCAACACCATAGCAGTAAGAGTCTTGCTTGCTCCGTTTGCCATATTAATATTTCTGTCTGATAAGCTTAAAGAAGTAACTGGCTGTCTTACAACTATTGTACAGCTGTCAGATTTACCACTGCCGTCTGTAGCCTTTGCAATAATCTTACATTTACCAACAGACTTAGCTGTTACCACGCCAATTGAGTTTACTGTAGCAACCTTTGGGTCGGTACTGCTCCATGTAATCTTTTTGCTTGTAGCGTTTGCTGGTGACACTGTATTTGTAAGCACCTTGCTGCTGCCAATCATTAAATACGCACTGCCCTGCTTGATATCAACCTTTTCAACTGTAACAGAGCTTTTTACTGTTACTGTGCAGGTGTCGTACTTGCTCTGATTTTCCTCTGACCTGCATACTATTGTGCAGGTACCAGGTGCAACTGCTGTAAGCAAGCCCTTATCTGTAACTGTGGCAACATCTGTGTTACTGCTTGTATATGTAACATTTGTGTTTGTTGCCTGCTGTGGGCCAACTGTTGGGTAAAAGTGAGCACTCTTACCAACATTCCATGAAATCTTGTTAGCGTTAAGCTTTACAGATGTAACAGACTGTATAACCTTTACGCTGTAGGTTTTTACAGCACCTTTTGAATCTGTAGCTGTTACATAGCACTCACCTGTGCTTATACCCATAACATTACCCTTCTGGTCAACGCTGGCTACTGATGAGTTTGAGCTTTTCCATACAAGCTTACTGCCTGTTGCTGATATTTTTGTTACATAGCCAACTCTTGCTGTCACCTCTGACTGTATTGAAGCCTGGCTGTAATTCTCTGGTGATGATTTTACAATTTCTAAAGAGCCAACGGATTCATAGTCGGAGTGACCATTGTTATACTCAGCAGTTGCTTCTTCAAAAAGCTCCACTGCCTGTGCATCTGCTGTAGCAACCTCTGTAGCAATCTCTGTAGCCTCCTCGTTAACTGCATAAGCAGTAACAGCTGAGCTAGCCAGCACAGTTGCACTAAGCATTAATGCCAATAACTTTTTTGATATACTCATAAAATGTCTCCTGTTCTGTATTTTTTGTAAATAAACAGCAAAGTAAATTTCGTATACTGTTTGTATATATTCTATTACAAAAATGTAAGCAAGTCAACCTTAAATGTTACATTCTTGTAATTATCAGTAATTTTTGTTTACTTTTCATAGTACATTCAACGCATTTAAGCCTATTTCGGCTATTATGCAAAGAAAATACACAATTACAAATAGTATTTTTTCTGTTTTCTTCGATTTTCTTCTTCGCTTTGAGTACATCAATTGTAACAATTTGTAGATTTATTTTTTATTCAAAGTGCTGTTACATAAAAGAAAAATTAATTTATCACACTAAAAAAACAAGCTCTTAACCCTTGATTACCAATCAAAGCAGAGCTTGTTTTTGTAAAAATTCTTTTTATAAATTCAAAACTGAAAAGTCACAAATATTGTCTGTATAAAAAATTCAAAGAGAAACTCTCTCTGAAAAAGTGCTGCTGTAAAAGCTGCTTTTTATTTTATTTAATCTTTGTTTTATTTGCTTTTGTCTGATTCTGATTTCCTTTATTTTCATTTTCTTTATTTTCTTTTTCTTTTATTTACTTTACTTTTATTTACTTTTCTTTTGTTGCATAAATGTTGCAGAAACCCTGGTTTTTGTAACAGAAACCGGGGTTTCTGTAGCAGAAACTCTTTTTCAAGGCAACACATTAAGAGCGAAATCAAAGCACTGACCTCACTCATCATTACATAAAAGTATCTACCTGGCTTGTTAACTGTGCTACAGCTGAAAACGCAAAAATAAAACAGGCGTTGATTATCGCTGTGCATTACAGAACTTCAACAGTGGCTGAAACAGGTTGATTAAGGAGCACATTCTCAGAAGCACTATATCCAATCTAACACTAGTCAGCTTGCACGCAAGGTTTTTGTAGCTATGATGACTTTCAACCGTCACCAACAGAACCTATGTTCTCATTCTATTGTAGAACAAATTTTCGCTTTTGTCAAATACCTGTACCATATATAAATACAAAACGGCAGAGCTACCATTTTTCTGGTCAGCTCTGCCTTAAAGTGTGATTAATATTTATTAATATTTTCAGCCGATATTACTTAACCATGCCCTTTTTGCGTAGAGCTGTAATAGTAGCTGTTGCAAGGCCTAAAACCATAAGCATAGCAGGAATATTTCTGCTGTCGCCTGTGTTTGCAACCTTACCTGATGTTGTTGCAGGTGCTTTTGTAGCTGCCTGTGTTGGAGCCTGTGTAGTTGACTGAGTTGGAGCCTGTGTTGCTTGCTGTGTTGGAGCCTCTGTAGTTGACTGAGTTGGAGCCTCTGTTGAAGGCTCTGTTGGTGTCTCCTGCTTTGATGCCTCGTACTCTTCTCTCAGCATCTGAATATGATCAGCTGTTACCTTGAAAGTACCCTCTTTAGCTACAACAAACAGACCAAGTGAATCGCTGTTAACAATATAGTTACCCTCAACAAACTCAGCTGTCAGCTTTGTAAGAAGTGTATCAATCAAGCCGTTAACATCCTCTGCAATCTGCTCGTTTGTCTTTGTTTCAAAAGCGTCCTCTGACAAAATTCCAGCGTACTGCTCGAATGATGAGAAGTCACCATTCTGGATATCCTCTGAGAAAATATCCATATTTCTTACCTCGTAGTCGCTGAACTCGCAAGGTAGAGTAATCTTCATGTCACCCTCTGTTTTAGCTATGTTGAAGTTTCTCATAGGGCAAACCAGATAACCGTCGAAGCTGTTAAGAATATCAAGTACCTGCTGCATAGATTCGTCCTCGATGTCAATATCGATATCCTCCATGCCTTCCATACCTTCCATTGAGCCAAGGTCACCTAATGCACCCAGAATATCTGTAGCCAGCTGAACTACATCAATAACAAGCAACTTACTGTCTGACTGTAGCATACCAGAAACGGTGATACCTGTTGTTTCGTCATAAAGAGTCTGCTGTGTCATTTCGCCTTCACCCTCTGCAAGAGGATAATCACAAATAACATATGAACCATGACCAACAAGCTGAATCTTATAGAAGCCGTCAGCATACTCTGCCTCTACCTGCTTAACCTCCATTGTTTCGCTATTGATAAATGCTACATATCTGCCCTCGTTAGCACATGGTAAGTAAGCTGTAACAGGTGTTTTTGCAAAGTTTACATATATACCTGTTTCGTCATCATGCTCATCGCCTAAAACAGTAATATCAAAGTTCTTTTCCATAACATTTGAAAACATTGGAAAATCCTCTGCTGACATACTGTTAAGAAGCATATCACTCTCTTCCAGAGTAACGCTGTCGCTCTCAAGCTTAATGCCTGTAAACTCGTCAACATAAGTGCTTGTTGTAGTTTCGCCAGAAACAACTGTGTTTTCCTCTGAAACCTCAACAGCTGTTGCACTTACAGCTGTCATGCTTGTTACAAGCATAGAAGCCATAAGAATTGGTAAAAACTTTCTTCCTAATCTTTTTAACATTAAAATAACCTCCTAAACACTGTACCATACTTTATAATTTTTTATGATACCTTTGTATATACAAACTGATTATACTCCTAAATATTAC
>JAXJDU010000100.1:0-3076 GCA_036301785.1 Acutalibacteraceae bacterium
GTTTATCAGAATGAATGGGTACAGCCTGTGCTTTGCAAGGTGCATAGGTACAACACAGATGAACAGCCATATATTTACGACATAGCAGCCGACAATGACATCTACGGAGAAAACACAACAGCCACAGCAAAAGAAACCCTGCTTGACTGCATAATGAACAAGCAGATTTTCGATACAGAAAATCGTGAGGATATCCTAAAGCTTAAGGATATGGTCATAAAATCAAAGCTGACAACAGGCGTTAAGTGCGATTTGCTGGAGTACATAAATTCAGAGGACGACAAAGCACTCAAATCCTTGCAAAGGCTTGTATATGATTTTCTTGAAGCTGCTAAGGCTATAGACGAATCAACAGACATCAATAATATTTATGACTGGGTACACTTTGTAGTCGAAAGGCTAGACCCACAAATTCATGAATATTCAAGAAAGCAAGTAGATTTAGTTGTAGCCCTGATTCTTCTTGAACAATCCTTCAGAGATGTTTCGTATAGAAATATTCTGAATAAATTTACAGAGGTTTATCAATCACAAGGAGGTGTATTCTGATGATGAAAGAATTTAAATCAAAGGAAGTTCCAGAAATAAAGCTTCCCGAAAATAAAGCCTATCAGGAAATCAAGCCTGAGCGTGGTGCTACTTACTCCGATTCAAAAAATTTCTGGGAGAATGAATTTAAAAATAAAAACCACGAAAATACAGGTGAGGTAGTTGGAGAGAATAAAACAGACAAACATCATTCTGTTGATAATGATGTTAAAGAGCCAGCCGACAAGCTTGCCTCGATGTTCAAAAACGATTTAAAACAACCAGCCGAAAATATAGAGGAGCCTAAAGAGGGTGGTAGCTATAGAGAGGTTAAGAAAAATAGTGATAGTACAAAGGAAGTACATCATACGCCTGCTGATACAGCGTCACATCTTGATATGAAGGATGGTCCAGCGATAATAATGGATAAAGCCGACCATCATAAAACAGCAAGCTGGGGAGCATCTAAAGAAGCTAAAAAGTACCAAGCAGAACAAAGAGAAAAAATAAAGAATGGTGACTTTAGAGGTGCAGTTGAAATGGATATAAAAGATATACAAGGTAAATTTCCGAACAAATATGATAAGGCTATAGAGCAAATGCTAGCGTATGTAGATGAATTAGAAAAGAAGGGTATGATATGATGAAGTTTAATATTATTCCAAACGAAGCTGTTGGCGATGTTTTATTTGGTATGACCAGAGAAGAAGTAAGGGGTATTCTTACTGGATTTAAAGCAGAATTTAAGAAGAGTATCTACAGTGAAAATACCACTGATGATTTTGGATGTTGTCATGTTTTTTATGATGAGCATAACAAATGTAATGCCATTGAGTTTTTTGAGAAATGTGAGCTTATCTATAACGATGTGAATTTATTTGAGCTGAGTCCAGATGAGTTAAAAAGTATATTTCCTGATATGACAGAAGAATACGGAAGCTATTGTTCATTGAAAAGCTCTATTGGAGCTATATTTGAAGAAGATGTAATGGATAGTATTTTAATTGGTTGTAAGGATTACTATTGTTAAAAGTATAGATAGCCTGAAAAGGAGGTTTCAAGATGATATGGTTTACAGATAAAACTGATAAGACAGAGAGTGCAGAGATTACTAAGTCGGAAAAGTATAAAGAAATCAAGCCATCTGTTGAAACCACCGACGATAAGGTGCAAAGCTTCTGGAGTGATGTGTTTGGCAATAAGTCAAAAACGGATGATACAGGCTTTAAGGGTGAGGATACTATTTCTGAGATTTTTCATCGCAAGGAGTCGGATTTTAAATTTGACTTTGATTTTAAGGATAAGTCAATTACAAAGGTGCTGGATAAGTTTGCTGATGAAAAATGGGACAAGCTAAGCGAAGCAAAGAAAATGAAGGTTATAGACAGCTTTGCTGATGTTTTGTGCGATAAGCTTGGTATTACCGAAAGGCCAAAGGTGACTCTTTTTGATAACAGCGATAATTACGGACTATATTGCCATGGCACAAATTCTGTTGAGCTGAATCGCAGTATACTGAATAATCCCAAAGAATTGGTTGACACCATCGCACACGAAACAAGACACGCCTATCAGTACCAGCGAGCTTCAATAGGAAAAACAAGAATGGACGGACTTTATGGGACTAATATTGTAAATTATATAGCCCCTGTAAAGGTGAACGGTAAATATATAAACTTTATCGAGTATCAGGAACAGCTGATTGAAGCCGAGGCAAGAGCCTTTGCAAAAGGGTTTAAAATCTAGGAGGATAACACAATGAGCAGAATTATCGAGGAATATTATACACAGGCTGGGGTTATGCCTTTGCTGATAAAGCTGAAGCTTGACAAGCTAAGCAAGCACCCAGACATTACAGAGGAGCTGGAAAGTTGGATAACAACTCAGGAATACAGGGCAGAGGATTGCGTGGAAGCAGAGGGATATACAGCTAAGCAGTTGTCAGAGCTGTCAGAGTATTTAGACGGCGAGGGTGCGTTTATGCTTCTGATTGAGCTGAGAGAAGACCCTGAAAATGCATTGGAAAAAATATCAGACGGCTTTAAAATGAAGTGATAATACTGTACATAGAGCAAAATTGTACTGATGTTTTTATAACAGCACCAACGGCAGGCAGAGTGGGAATTCTGCCTGCCGTTGTTTTGTGTAGGTGGTTATTGTGATGTAAGTGACAAAGCGATTTATAAAGCAATTTACGGTTAGTGCTGTGTTTTATGGTTTAGTGCTATATTTTGTAGGGGGGGTTAACAATAGTATTTGCAAAATCCTTGTATAGTTGCTACAATATAGCAAGAAGAATTATTTGAGGTGTTGAAAATGAGTGTTGTTGGTAAACAGATAAAAAAATATCGCATAGAAAAGGGTATCACGCAGGAGCAGCTTGGTCAGCTGGTGGGTGTTACAACTCAGGCTGTGTCAAAATGGGAACGAGGTGGCACACCCGACGCAGAGCTGTTGCCAAAATTGTCGCAGGTGTTGTCGGTGAGTATAGATTCACTGTTTGGACTTGGTGAAGAAAATCTGTTGATGTTGATAATGCATAGAATTA
>JAXJDU010000101.1:0-10693 GCA_036301785.1 Acutalibacteraceae bacterium
GATTTCAAGGATATTATCGCAAGCTATGAGCGTCAGCTTAATATTGTAAAAACTGAAGCTATGGAAATAAGAAGAAAGTTTGCAGACCCACGAAGAACCGAGATATTGTCTGTAAGTGGTGAGGTTGATATTGAAGACCTTATCCCACAGGAGGAATGTGTACTTACAATGACAAGCTTCGGTTATGTAAAGAGATTATCAGTTGATACCTATCACACTCAGAAGCGTGGTGGTAAGGGTGTTGCTGGTATGACTAAGCGTGAAGAAGATGTTGCTTCTGATATGTTTATTATAAACAGTCACGATTATGTCCTTTTCTTTACAAACTTTGGCAGAGTTTACAGATTGAAATGCTACGAAATCCCAGAGGGCAGCAGAACCTCAAAGGGTATGAATATAGCAAACCTGTTACCTATTGGTGCAGATGAAAAGGTTACTTCGGTTATAAGAGTACCGGAATTTGACGATGAAAAATATCTGATTATGGTTACTAAGCAGGGTATTGTTAAAAGAATTAAGCTTAATGAATACCACACTAACAGAAAGAATGGTATTGTTGCACTTGAGCTTAATGAGGATGACGAGCTTGCATGGGTAAAGATGACAGACGGTAACAGTCAGGTTATCATCGCAACAAAGCTTGGTAAGGCTATAAGATTCTCTGAAGAAAATGTAAGACCAATGGGTAGAACAGCAAGAGGTGTTAAAGCACTTACTCTTGCTGAAAACGACAGCGTTATTGGTATGGCTGTAGTTGATGATGACAGTATGCTTCTTACTGTGTCAGAAACAGGCTACGGCAGATTGTCAAAGGTTTCTGATTATCGTGTTACCAGCAGAGGTGGTAAGGGTATTACTAACTATCATACTGAAAAATACGGTAATGTTGCTGCTATAAGTACAGTAAATGTAGATAACGATGATATTGTTATTATTTCTTCAGATGGTGTTATTATCAGAATTGAAGCTAGCTCTGTAAGAATTTGTGCAAGACCTAGTAAGGGTGTAACTGTGATGAAGCTTAACGATGAAAATAAAGTCGTTACAATTGCAATAGCTCCACATGAAGATGATAGTAATGAGGATGATAGCAATACCGAAGAAGTTGTAGAAGCTACAGCACAAGAGGTACCACAAAGCGAAAACACTGAAGAAAATCAATAAATATCAAATATTATGGGCGGCCAATGGTCGCCCGTAGCTTTATATTATAATTTCTTTTAATTTAGGTGAATAAATATGATTACAAATACAATAGCAGCTATTTCTACTGCTAATGCACCGGGTGGTATAGGTGTTATAAGAATATCTGGTGATAATGCATTTGATATTGGTGATAAAGTTTTTAAGAATATAAATGGCAAAAAGATTTCAGAAATGTCTGGATACACAGCAGCCTATGGTAGTGTGTATGATGGCGATGAAAAAATAGACGAAGCTATTGCAACTGTTTTCAGAGCACCTCACAGCTACACAGGTGAAAATGTTCTGGAAATTTCTTGCCATGGTGGAATGTATGTAACAAAACAGGTTTTGCGTGCTGTTATTAATGCAGGTGCTGAGCCTGCAAAGGCTGGCGAGTTTACACAGCGAGCTTTTCTGAATGGGAAAATGGATTTGTCAGAAGCAGAGGCAGTAATGGATATTATATCTGCTAAGGGTAAAACCGAGGCTCGTGCTGCACTGGCTTGTCGTGAGGGTAAGATAAGTAAAGAGATTTTTAAAATCAATGATATATTAGTAACCTCAGCAGCACATCTTTCTGCCTGGGCAGATTATCCAGAGGAGGATATCCCACAGGTAGACAGCGATAATTTAAAAGAGAATTTAACAAATGCCAAGGTACTTGTTGAAAACTTACTTAAAAATTATGATGCCGGAATGGTGCTTAAAAAGGGTGTTGATACAATTATTGTAGGTAAGCCGAATGTTGGTAAGTCTACACTTATGAATCAGCTTACTGGTTATGAAAAATCTATTGTTACTAACATACCGGGTACTACACGAGATATAATTGAAGAAACTGTTGTGCTTGGTGATGTAACTTTGAATCTTTCTGATACAGCAGGACTAAGAGATACTGATAATATCGTTGAGCAAATCGGTGTAGAAAAGGCAAGGCAAAAGATAGAAACAAGTGGTCTGATACTTGCTGTATTTGATGCTACTCAAGAGCTTATAGATGAAGATGTTAATTTGTTGAAAACTATAAAAAACGCACCAAGTATTGCTATTATTAATAAAACCGATAAGGAAGCAGTTTTAGATGTAGATTTCATTAAGTCGCAGATTGAAAATGTTGTGTTTATATCTGCAAAGCATGGTGATGGTATAAACGACCTTGTTTCAGCAGTTGAAAAAATAACAGGCACAGCAGATTTTGATCCATCTGTTGCAACACTTGCTACTGAAAGACAACGAGATTGTGCTGTACGAGCATTAGAGGCAATAAACGAAGCTATTTATTCACTCGAAATTGGCCTTACACTAGACGCTACAACAGTTTCTATAGAGGACGCAATACAAAGCATATTAGAAATTACAGGTGAGAGAGCAAGCGAAGTTATAGTGCATAATGTGTTCTCTAAATTCTGTGTGGGTAAGTGATTTATGATAGATGATATTTATAAATTGATTGGCTCTGTTGTAACTGTTACAGTAGACAGACCTTTGGGTACATATCACCCAAAGCATAATGATATTTTTTACACAATTAACTATGGTTATGTTGAAAACCTGATTGCACTCGACAACGAAGAGCAGGACGCTTATATTATAGGTGTAAATGAGCCTGTAGATAAATTTACAGGTAAGGTTATTGCAGTTATCCACAGGTTAAATGATATTGAGGATAAGCTTGTGGTAGCACCTGAAAATTCAGAATTTACTTCAGAAGAAATACTTGAGCTTGTTAATTTTCAGGAAAAGTTTTTTGAGGTTAAAATTATAACTAACGATTATAGTAAGGAGAGATAACGATGAGCTTTTTAGCTGGTAATTTTGATGTTGCAGTAATTGGTGCTGGTCATGCTGGTATCGAAGCAGCACTTGCGTCTGCAAGACTTGGATGTAATACTGTAGCTTTTACAATTAATATGGACGCAGTAGGTAACTGTCCTTGTAATCCGTCTATTGGTGGTACTGCTAAAGGTCATCTTGTCAGAGAAATTGATGCCATTGGTGGCGAAATGGGAAAAACAGCAGATGAAAGCCTGCTGCAAATGCGTATGCTTAACCGTGGTAAGGGTCCTGCTGTACATTCTTTAAGAGCACAGATAGACAGAAGAAAATATAGCGATATAATGAAGCACAAAATGGAGCTACAGGAAAATCTTGAGGTTCATCAGGCTGAAATTGTAAGCATAAAGCAAAATGGTGACGGCTGGATTTTAGAAACAAGATTGAAAGCTGTGTATGAGTGTAAGGCAGTTATTATTGCTACTGGTACATTTTTAGGTGGTAGAATTTATGTTGGTGATGTTTCTTACGAAAGTGGCCCTGACGGAATTTTCCCGGCTACATTTTTAGGTCAGTCGCTGAAGGATTTAGGCTTATCCTTAAGACGATTTAAAACTGGTACACCAGCAAGAGTGCTAAGAAGAAGTATAGATTTTACTGAGCTGGAAGAACAGCCAGGTGATGAGCCTGTTGTGCCGTTTTCTTACGATACCCTGGAGCCTATTGAAAATAAGGTTAAATGTCATATAAGCTGGACAAATGATAAGACTAAGAAGATTATTCTTGACAATATTCACCGTTCACCTTTATATGGTGGACTTATTGAGGGTGTAGGCCCTAGATATTGTCCTAGTATTGAGGATAAGATTGTAAGATTTGCAGATAAGCCTAGACATCAGCTGTTTATCGAGCCTTGTGGTTTAGATACAGAAGAAATGTATTTACAGGGTATGTCATCATCTTTGCCGGCTGATGTTCAGATTGATTTTTACCACTCAATTAAAGGTTTAGAGAATGTTGTAGTAATGCGACCAGCATATGCTATTGAATACGACTGTGTTGACCCTGCTATGATGAACAGCACACTGGAGTTTGATAACTTCCCTAATCTTTATGGTGCTGGACAGTTTAACGGCAGCTCTGGTTACGAAGAGGCAGCAGCACAGGGATTGATAGCAGGTATTAATGCTGCTTTAAAAATACAGGGCAAAGAGCCTTTTGTGCTTGACAGAGCTTCCTCTTACATAGGTACACTTATTGATGATTTGATTACTAAGGGTGCAGATGACCCATACAGAATGATGACATCCCGATCTGAATATCGTTTGATTTTAAGACAGGATAACGCAGACGAAAGATTGACACCGTTAGGAAGAGCTATTGGTTTAATAAGTGACGACAGATGGGAAAGATTTACTAAAAAGCAAGAGCAGAAAAAGGAAGAAATAAAAAGACTAAAAAACACTGTAATTTCTCCTGGAGATAAGGTAAACGAAATACTTGTTTCACGTGAAACATCTCCAATCACTACTGGTGTAAGGCTTATAGATTTAATGAAGCGTCCACAGATAAATTATGAGGCATTAGAAGCTGTAGATACCACCAGACCAATGCTTGATGCCAATGTACTTGAACAGGTTGAAATAGATGTAAAGTACGAGGGCTATATTAAGCGTCAGCTAGAGCAGATTGAAAAGATGAGAAAGCTGGAGCAAAAGAAACTGCCAAAGGTTGATTTTGCAGAGATTACAGGTTTGCGACTTGAAGCAATAGAAAAGCTTAATAAAGTAAAGCCACAAAATATAGGACAGGCTAGCAGAATAAGCGGTGTAAGTCCAGCAGATATATCTGTGTTGCTGATATGGCTTGCTCAAAATTCACATAAAGGTAATAAGGAATAATAGTATGGAGAATTTTAATGAAGTGTTAGTAAATGGTATGAAGAAATTCAACATTGAGCTAACAGAGGATCAGATAAATAAGTTTAACATTTATTGCAATATGCTTATTGAATGGAATGGTAAGATGAATCTTACTGCGATTAAAGAGCCTACAGAAATTGCGATTAAGCATTTTGTTGATAGCTGTTCTGTTCTGAATTATGTTAAATTTAAGAAAAACGCTAAGGTTATCGATATCGGCACAGGTGCAGGTTTTCCTGGTATCCCACTGAAAATTTTAAGAGAGGATTTGGATATTACTCTGTTAGATAGCCTGAATAAAAGACTTATCTTTTTAGACGAGGTTGCTAAAGAGCTGAATCTTACACTTAATACTGTACATTCAAGAGCAGAGGATTTAGGCAGACAGGAAGCTCACCGTGAGCAATATGATATAGCAATTTCTCGTGCTGTTGCACCGTTAAATGTTTTAAGTGAATATTCAATTCCGTTTGTACGCAAGGGTGGTAAGTTTATTTCTATGAAAGGCCCAAATGTACAGGCAGAAATTGATGAAGCAAAAAAAGCTATAAGAATATTAGGTGGCAAATATAACAATGTTGTTCAGTTTAGTATTGATGATAACAGCAGAAGTATTGTAATTGTTGATAAATTAAATCAGACACCTTATAGTTACCCAAGACATGGGTCAAAAATTTCAAAGAAACCATTATAAAAAACAACTCCACTCTACAATAAGTTTAAGAGAGTGGAGTTGTTTTTTTATTTATCCAGTAGACTGTATTTAGATTTTCTGAAAATATTTCCACCAATTACAGATTTATATTTAGTTATTGGTGAAGTCAGTATTGATGATGTTATAAACTCGTCAGAAACCTGAACGAGATACTGCTTATCCTCTTTTTCTACTAAGTAATATGAATCTGGATTATTAACTTGATCTACAAAATTAAACAGACCAAATGTAGGCATAACAGTCCATTCAAGTATATGCTCAATCTTAGTTAGCTTTTTTTCTCTGAACATAATATAAATAGCTGTTGCGTCCGGATACTTATCTATTACAACTGAATCCTTTTTAGATTTACGCAGCTTATGTGGTTTATAATCATCAAAGTTGACAGGCTCTTTAATTGTCTGAAAGCTTATTTGTTCATCCTCGGCTAAAAGATAATCTATACTGATATCAAGCAGTTGAGAAATAGCCTTTAAATTCTGGATATCAGGCATACCTTTGTCAGTTTCCCATTTTGCTACAGCACTTCTTGATACACATAGTTTTTCAGCAAGCTGTTCCTGTGATAGTTTAGCGTTTTGTCTTGCTTGCTTTAGTTTTGTTCCGAATGTCATAATATTTATTCCTCCATGTGTTTTTTTGATAAGTTAATTTTAACACTTCAGGTGCATAACAAACAAGGAATGTATTGTAACAGCTCTGTTACGCTTTGTGACAATGTAAAATCTATTAATATTTATTATATAACAATTGAGTTCAAATGCAACTTCTTAGTAAGTTTCTTTTTTTGACCTGAAATTAAAATTTTCTACTAAACAATATATTTACTCCACACTTACTTTGACAAATAAAGAATAGCTTTAATGATAATATATATTTACAGTAATATTTCAAAGTAAAGAGGTGATAATAAGATGTTTAAAGGTAAAGACAGTAATAAGCTTATGGATATTCCCGTGATGTATATTTTCCCTAATAAAGCACAGCCACGAAGGTATTTCGAAGAAAACGAATTAGTAGAGTTATCCTCCAGTATTTATCGTAACGGAATAATTCAGCCATTGATTGTAAGAAAAATATGCTCGGTTGAATATGAGCTTGTAGCAGGAGAACGAAGACTGCGTGCTGCGATAATGGCAGGTTTTAATAAGGTGCCTTGTATAGTGATTAAATGTAATGATGACCAATCGGCAATATTCGCTTTAATAGAGAATATTCAACGATCAGATTTAAATATGTTTGAAGAAGCGTTAGCTATTAAGAAAATCATAATTGAATGTAAGCTGACTCAGGAGCAAGTTGCAAGACAGCTAGGTAAAAAGCAGTCTACAATCGCTAATAAGCTCAGGTTGTTAAAGCTACAGGACGAAGTGCAGGAGTTTATAATCAAAAATAATTTATCTGAACGTCACGCAAGATTAATGTTGGGTGTTAACGAAGAGGAAAGAATGAATATCCTAAAAAAAATAGTTGATGAAGCTATGAATGTAACTCAAAGCGAAAATTATATTGATACCAGAAATAACCATACAAACGAAGAAAAAAAGCAGAATAAAAAGATAGTTATTAAGGATGTAAGAATATTTATAAATACTCTTACTAAAGCATTCGATACAATGAAATTAAGTGGTATAAATGCTATAAGTAATAAAACAGAAAATGATGAGTATATTGAATATAGTGTGAAAATCCCTAAATCATCTGTATATTGCAGATAATAAACTTGCTTACAACTTCCACTCATACCCATTTCCTTATCTAAAACCAAAGCAGAAGCTATGTATAGAAATATATGTGGTTTTCTGCTTTGGTTTTTTATATAATGTTTCACGTGAAACATTATATAAAATTTTTATAAATACTTTTAATTATTCACAAAAAGTGATATAATCTATACATAGCTTTTGCATAAGAAAGGAGAATGTAAATGGCTAAGGTTATTGCAATTGCAAACCAAAAGGGTGGAGTTGGAAAAACAACTACAGCAGTTAATCTTGCTGCAGCATTCGGTGTTAATAATAAAAAAACATTACTGATAGATATTGACCCACAGGGAAACTCAACAAGTGGCGTAGGTATAGATAAAAGAGATTTAGATTACACAGCGTATGATTTATTGGTTGATAATGTAAGTGTTGATAAAATCATAAAGAATACAGAATTCAAGTGTCTTGATTTACTTCCAGCCAGTATTAACCTTGCTGCTGCTGAGCTTGAGATAGCAAACAAAAAGAATCGTGAAGCGTTGCTGAAAAATGCGATTACTCCGGTAAGAGGTAATTACGATTACATAATAATAGATTGTCCACCTTCTTTAGGGTTGATAACAACTAATGCACTTTGCTTCAGTGATACAATATTGGTTCCTATTCAGTGCGAATATTATGCACTTGAGGGATTATCACAGCTGATGAATACAGTGCGTAGAGTTAAAAGACAAT
This sequence comes from Acutalibacteraceae bacterium, assembly GCA_036301785.1. Lineage (GTDB taxonomy): Bacteria > Bacillota > Clostridia > Oscillospirales > Acutalibacteraceae > CAG-964. The sequence goes on from JAXJDU010000101.1 coordinate 8,037, forward strand.
ACAACGGCAAGCTAGAAATGGAGGGTGTGCTGCTTACTATGTATGATGGCAGACTTAACCTTACACAGCAGGTTGTAGAAGAGGTTAAGAAATATTTTCCACGAAAGGTATTTTCTACAGTTATACCAAGAGGTGTGCGTTTGTCAGAGGCACCAAGCTTTGGTATGCCAATTATGTATTTTGATAAATCAAGTAAGGGTAGCTTAGCTTACTTGAATTTAGCACAGGAAATTTTAAATAATAATATATAAAACCAAGCACCAATAAAACAGAAGATTGTTTCAGAGTGCTTTGTACTGATTCCTGCTATCAATATGATAGTTGTTTGAATTTTGACAATGGTTAATTCAGAGCAAAGTGCATTGAACGCTTTTACTTTTTTTACTGGTCAGAAGAAAAAAATGGAAGGAGTTGAATTAAGTTGGCTGCAAAAAGTAAAAGAGGTGGATTAGGTAAGGGATTAGATGCTATTTTCATCGAAAACGAGCCCGAAGAAAGTAACAGTGCTATTACCTTGAAAATCTCAGAAATTGAGCCTAATAAATCTCAGCCACGAAGAGAGTTTGATGAAAACGCTTTGGCAGAGCTGGCTGACTCTATAGCACAGCACGGTGTTTTACAGCCGTTGCTTGTAAGGCCTATTGCTGATGGTGGTTACCAGATAGTAGCAGGTGAACGACGCTGGAGAGCAAGCCGTATGGCAGGTTTAACAGAAGTACCTGTTGTAATCAGAGAACTTACCGACAGCGAAACAATGGAGCTTGCACTTATCGAGAATCTTCAGCGAGAAGACCTGACACCTGTTGAAGAAGCGTTAGGTTATAAACAGCTCATGGACGAATATGGATTCTCGCAGGAACAGGTTTCTAAAACTGTGGGAAAATCCCGTCCAGCCATAGCAAATGCTTTAAGATTACTTAATTTGCCAGAAGAGATTTTATATCTTGTTAATTCAGGAAAAATAAGCTCAGGCCACGGAAGAACCCTGCTTGCTTTTAAAAATCCTGATGATATGTTAAAAGCAGCAAAGCTTTGTACAGAGGAAGAAATATCTGTAAGAGAGCTTGAGCGAATGGTAAAGAGATCAAACGAAGAGTTTGAAAATAAAGATAAAGAAGAAAAGCCACCTAAAAAAGAGAAAAGACTTTCTTATTATGATGAGGTTGAGCTTTCTTTGAATGAGCATTTAGGCAGAAAGGTTAATGTAACCGGTGACAGTAAAAATAAAGGTGTTTTAGAAATTGAATTTTACAGCAAAGAGGATTTATTTGAGCTTGCAAGAATACTTGGTAAAAACTCAATGTGAATTTGTTGATAAAATAAATTTTAATATATATTTAAAAGAGAGGAATAAATATGCTAGATATTAAATTTTTAAGAGAAAATCCTGAAATTGTTAAAGAAAATATCAAAAAGAAGTTTCAGGATAGCAAGCTGGTGCTTGTTGATGAAGTAATAGAGCTTGATAAAAAAAGCAGAGCAGCACAGCAGGAGGCTGACGCTTTAAGAGCTGACAGAAATAAATTCTCTAAACAGATTGGTGCGTTAATGGCACAGGGTAAAAAGGAAGAAGCTGAAGAGGTTAAGAAAAAGGTAACAGAGCAGGCTGACAGACTTGCAAAGCTACAGGAAGAAGAAGCAAAGCTACAGGAAGAAATAACACAGCGTATGATGGTTATTCCTAACATTATCGACCCATCTGTACCAATAGGTAAGGATGATTCTGAAAATGTTGAAATTCAGAAGTACGGCGAGCCAGTAGTACCAGAGTTTGATATTCCATACCATACAGATATTATGGAGAAGTTCAATGGTATCGACCTTGACAGTGCTAGAAGTGTTGCTGGTAATGGCTTCTATTATCTGATGGGTGATATAGCAAGACTACACTCTGCAGTTATTTCTTACGCAAGAGATTTCATGATTGACAGAGGCTTTACATACTGTATTCCTCCTTACATGATAAGAAGTAATGTTGTAACAGGTGTTATGAGCTTTGCTGAAATGGACGCTATGATGTACAAGATTGAGGGTGAGGATTTATACCTTATCGGTACAAGTGAGCATTCAATGATTGGTAAGTTTATTGATACAATGAATAAAGAGGAAGACCTGCCTTACACATATACAAGCTATTCACCTTGCTTCCGTAAAGAAAAGGGTGCTCATGGTATTGAAGAGCGTGGTGTATACAGAATACATCAGTTCGAAAAGCAGGAAATGATAGTTGTATGTAAGCCAGATGAAAGCCCAATGTGGTTTGAAAAGCTATGGCAGAATACAGTTGATTTGTTCCGTTCACTTGATATTCCTGTAAGAACACTTGAGTGCTGCTCTGGTGACCTTGCAGACCTTAAGGTTAAATCTATTGATGTAGAGGCTTGGTCACCTCGTCAGAAGAAATACTTCGAGGTAGGTAGCTGTTCAAATCTTGGTGATGCTCAGGCAAGAAGACTGAAAATCAGAGTTAAGGGTAAAGACGGAAAGTATTTTGCACATACTCTTAACAACACAGTTGTTGCTCCACCAAGAATGTTAATAGCATTCCTGGAGAACAATTTAAACGCTGACGGTTCAGTAAATATTCCAGTTGCTTTAAGACCATATATGGGTGGCAAAGAAGTAATAAAATAATAAAAATGCTGTTGACAAAAGAA
>JAXJDU010000102.1:0-5473 GCA_036301785.1 Acutalibacteraceae bacterium
CTGTTGGAGCCTCTGTTGGAGCCTCTGTTGGAGCTTCTGTTGGAGCCTCTGTTGGAGCCTCTGTTGGAGCCTCTGTTGGAGCTTCTGTTGGAGCCTCTGTTGGAGCCTCTGTTGGAGCCTCTGTTGGTGGCTCTGTTGGGTTTTCGTGATTGCATACAACATTGTGCATCAGATTAAACTCAACATCACCGATTGGCTGCTTTGTTTCACTATCCTGATGAGTGTAATTCAGGTCTGTATCAACTAAATCTCTCATTCTGTAGCCAATGAAGCCTGTACCATCATTAATAGCTTTCAGCTGAATACAAATTACCTTTGTTGTCTTGCCCTTAAACTTCAGGCCGTTAGGGTTAGCATCTGTAAAGCTTGCTACACCACCATTTTTGAATGTACCCTGTGTAAGTGCACCACCTGGGAAGTCAGCCTCTATATCTGACATACCCAACGCATATTCAACTGCTCTTGTACCTGCTGCAAAGCCATAGCCATCAGCAAAGTCCATGTTAGTTTCAAATAGTGCGTCATCGTAGTACATATCTACTGTCCAGCCAGCAACATCCTTTGCAGTCTTAGGTACAGTTACCTCTACCCAATAGTTTACGATGTCACCCTCGTGAACTGTAACCTCTTTTACATCGTTCATAGGAACGCTTGTTGGAAGCTCTGTTGGTGGCTCTGTTGGAGCTGGTGTTGGAGCTTCTGTTGGTGGCTCTGTTGGAGCTGGTGTTGGAGCTTCTGTTGGTGGCTCAACATATGTTGAACCAGAAACCTCCATAGTCATCTCATTTACATAAATAAGTGGACCATAGCTTGCACCATATCTTACAAATTCTGGGAAGTATGCACAGAATGACTGCTGATTTCCAAGTGATGTATCTTCTGATACATGGAAGCTCATCTGGCAATACATATCGCCACCCTCAGTTTCTGTAAAGTGCATATTCTCACGCATTTCCTGGAACTCGTCTGATTCTGCACTAAAGAACTGTGAGAATACAAGACCAAATGCGTCCCATGTAGGAACATCGTTCATACTGAATGCACCGTCATCAAAGAAGATGTCACCGTCATCCCAGTACTTTTCGATTTTGTCCTGAATATACTTGTTGAAAGTAATATCGTCATTGTACTCTAAAAGAGAAGCTTCTCTCTTTGGAATATACTTACCGATAAACTCAGCCTTGTTTTTACCTAGTGGAACTTCCATATCGCCACCAGGACCAAACAATTCTTCAAGATTATCCTCTTCTTTAAGGTCATATCTTAAAGACAGAGTACTTGTATAAGGCTCGTCTGTAGATTTGATAAACAGCTTTACTGTAATATCATCGCCACGATTAGCCTTAATAGTTGTCTTCTGGTCCATTTTATAGCCCAGATGTACATCTGTACGATCATAATCTCTTATAAATGAATAAAAATCAAGTGTTACAGGGTCACTTGCATTGCTCTTAGGAGTTTCAACTACTTCAGCTGCAGAAGCTGTTGCTGGAATTCCAAGGAACATACTCATAATAAGAGTTAAGCTCAATACAATACTAACTAAACGTCTACTCATTGCTTTTTACCTCCATTCTTATTAAATTATGATTAGACATATTAATTATATATTAATTTTTTGTAAAATACAATAATTGCCTTGTCGAAAAGAATTTTTCTACCTTTTGCTGTTTAACAAGAACGCTTTTTATGCAAATTCAATACAAACTGTTATCGCTTTATAAGTTTTTTGCTGAATCAGAAAGAGCTTTTATTTATTCTATAACAACTCTGTTTTCTTGCAAACACTCATATTTAACTTAATTTATCGACTGATATATTATTAAAATCCTGAAACAAACATAGCTGAAACTATATCGGCTTACGATACAGTTTCAGCTATCTGAATAGAAAAGGGAGCTAAACAGCCTCCTTTTCTTTAAGCTATTCTATTTATTACATACCATACAAAATATTGATAACACTCTATAATCAAATTTACTCAATTATATATTCGTTATAGCTGTTATTATCATAGTAAACCTTATTGTACTCCCATTCCTCTGGTGTGTAATATCCTACACTACCTATTTCCAAATTCAAATAATCATCATCTGGCAAACAGAATTCTGTTGCAGCTACTACAAGCACATAATCTGTATTTTCCCAAATAAGGCTGTATTCTATCATACTATACTCTCTGCTTTTAAACTCTCTGCTTTTATTTTCATTAATAACTGCTCGAGTAATACTAACTCGTGTAGGGCTGCCTATTTTTTCCATAAGTGCCTCTAATGCAGGTGAAGTATTTTGAAAATCATCCCAAATAGGTTTGTTACTTATTTCGGGTTCAAATATCCCTCTAAGCGATTCTGTTTCATAAAGCGATGTACTAAAGCACCACCAATTATTTTCATAGCACTTTGACAGACTTATTTTTTCATCAGAATGATTTTTAAACCAGATTCCAGGCATATGAATGCCATCTTCTGGATAAATCGGATACGAATCTGTTACCATATAATCTGATGTAGTAGCTTCTCTTATTTCATCATAATACTGACCCTCACCATCAATTTTTGAAAAATCAATAGGTAAAGTGAAGCTTTCATCAAAAATATAAGCAAGCCCCTCTGAATCCTTTGGTTCAGTTTTTTTAATGGTAGGTAGCCAGTGATTGATGTTACTCTTTATTGTTATACTATCCTTCTTATTTTTTGTGTTGCCACTTTCTTTCTCTTCATCTTCTGTATTATTATTTTCTTCAGGATTATCTTTTATATCGCTGCTTTCTTTATCACCATTATCTTTTTTATCGTCATTTTTATTCTCGTTTTCTTGTGCCTTATCTGATTTTTCGCTGTAAGAGCTGTTTTTATCCTCATTTTTTTCGCTTCTATCTTCTTGCCCCTCAACACTACACCTTACTGCAGGCAAAATAAACAGCAAAACAGAAAGCAACAAACCTGTTATTTTCAACAACACAATCTCACCCTCTTCGCAATTTTATGTATATATTATAGTATAATTCATAGGAATTTTCAATACATACATAAATTTCTTCGCTGAAGTGGAAGCTTTAAGAGAGTTTTAAATAAGTAAGTTTTCACTGCTATCTGTTTCTATAACTGAAACATTTGAAAGCTTGCGTTTTATCTGTCGTGTGCGTACACCTACAAGCTTGTCCAGCTCGCTGTTTGCCTGATTTAATCGTTGCTGTGTCATATTAAGCACATCTTCAAATTTATCGAATTCATTTTTTACCGAGCTAAGCACATTCCACACTTCGGCACTGCGTTTTTGCACAGCCAAAGTTTTAAAGCCCATCTGCAGACTGTTAAGCAGTGCAGCCATTGTGCTTGGTCCTGCTATATTCACCTTGTATTCTCGTTGCAAAATTTCAACAAGTCCACGGTTAACAGCCTCGGCATATAAGCCCTCGCAAGGTAAAAACATTATTGCGAATTCTGTGGTATGTGGTGGCTCTATGTATTTTTCGTGAATATCCTTTGCTTCGCTTTTGATTCTGGTGATAAGCGTTTTAACTGCTATTGCAATTTCTTCTTTATTACCGTTATCCTGTGCATTCAATAACGCCTGATATGTATCAGCCGGAAATTTTGAATCTATAGGCAGATAGACCGACGAGTTGTTGTCATTTGGAAGCTTAACTGCGAATTCTACAGGATTTTTACTGCTCTTTTTTGTAACAACATTTTCTTCGTATTGCTCTGGCGACAGAATTTCCTTTAATATTGCACCAAGCTGTATTTCACCTAATATTCCTCTTGTTTTAACATTAGAAAGCACCTTTTTAAGGTCACCAACGCCAACAGCAAGGCTTTGCATTTCTCCCAGACCCTTGTACACCTGTTCAAGTCGCTCGTTTACAAGTGCAAATGATTGTGTCATTTTTTCGTCTATAGTTTTCTGCAGCTTTTCGTCTACTATCACACGCATCTGGTCAAGCTTCTGGTTATTGTCATTTTGCAGATACTCCATACGCTTTTCAACCGTTTCTCTTATTCTTTCCAGTCTGATTTCGTTTGTATCGCTTAGCTTTTCCATTCTTTTTTCAAGCAAAGCGAGGTTTTTATTCTGAGCTTCATTTGAAAGCTTATGGCTTTCAGCAAGAACCTCTGCCATATTTTTTATTGAATTATTAAGTGTTGTGTTAATTTCTATGCGGGTATTCCTGTTTTGTTCAGAAATATATTCCTTTAACTGGTTGTAATTTTCGGTATTGTCAGCTGGTTCAGCTGCTTTAATTTTCAGCAACACCATAAGATTAATTACTGTCAGCACAACCATTACTATTACACATATCGCTATAAATATATCCATTGTATTCTCTCCGTTTGCAAATATATTCGGGCTGAAACCCCTAACCCAAGTATATATTTGCAAACAGAATAAGTCAACAGCTTTCAGGAGAACTGTACCATTTTATGTACAGTTAAAGACAGTTTCTACTGTTTTTTCGCAGTTAACCGGAGAATACAGGAAGCTATCCATATGATTCTCTGTAAAGAAGTATTTTGGAGTATCTGGCTTATATTTTTGCTCGAAGGTATCAATAATTATAAGCTTAATCTTCATACGCTCAGGAATGATATTTTTTATGTACACACTCGCCTGACTGCCCGAGGTTATACCGTCTTTAATTTCTGCAAGACCAGCAAGATTTGGGGTAAGCTCTACAAAAGCACCGTATTCCTCAACTGAACGCACAACGCCTGCAACGGTTTCTCCTGCTTTGAACGCACTTGCGTTTTCCTCCCATGTACCAAGAAGCTCCTTATGTGTCAGGTTGACTCTGCCATTTTCTATGCTTCGTACTACTGCCTTGATATCCATACCAATCGCAAAGCGTTCTCGTGGATGCTCTATACGAGAAACTGATATTGTATCAATCGGAATCATAGAAATAACACCACAGCCGATATCTGCAAACGCACCAAAGGACTCAAGGTGTGTTATTCGTGCGTTTATTACATCTCCACTTGAAAGACGGCTTATGTACTTTTCCATACATATTTCCTGTGCCTTGCTTCGTGAAAGCACAGCCATTGTGCTGCCTCCTGCTGAGCGTATAAAATCGGTAATGATAAACGATACCGGTCTGTTAACTCGTGAGATAACTGCAATATCTCGCACCTTACCTTCCTTTATACCCAAAGCTCCCTCTTCTCGTGGTATTAGCCCCTTTATACAGCCCATATCTACAATAAGATTATGGTCAGCGTCGCAAATAATTGCACGAGCCTCCAGTATTCTTCCATCTAAATAAGCCTCATTAAGACTATTAAGTGACCTGAATGCTCTGATATTCTCTGCTTTATTAATGAGTATTCCCTCAGGATAAAATTCTACCATTTTCTTTCCTCCCTAGTTATTACAGCTAGAAAATTTATATGCTGCTTAGCTTTGAAATATGAATCAATAGAAAAATTGTAGTGTGTGTGACTAACAAGAAACTGCGATAGAGAAAAAC
>JAXJDU010000103.1:0-13005 GCA_036301785.1 Acutalibacteraceae bacterium
ATATACGCAAAAAGGGCGGAGTAAAAACCACCGCCCTTAGAAATACCGAAATAAATTACAGTATATTACTGCTCTGCGTAAACGCTTACACGCTTTCTGTCACGGCCCATACGCTCGTAACGAACTACACCGTCAACCATAGCAAATAGAGAGTCGTCAGAACCACGACCAACATTTACGCCTGGGTGAATGTGAGTACCACGCTGTTTGTAAAGAATGTTACCTGCCTTTACAAACTGACCGTCTGCACGCTTTGCACCAAGTCTTTTTGACTCTGAATCACGGCCGTTCTTTGTAGAACCCATACCTTTTTTGTGAGCAAATAGCTGAATATTTATCTTAAGCATTGTGTTACACCTCCGTATTATTTACAATCATATAATCTGAATACTGCTCTTCAAGAGCAAGCATATGCAACTTAAAGCCCTGCAGAATATCTCTGCACGCTGTTGCATCCTTTTGAAAAACTCTTAGCAACATATCGCCATTTTCTTCGTTAACATCAATTTCTGCTGAAACTCTGATAACCTCTGTAATGGTATTTGCAACCATATAAGCTGCTGAGCTTATAGCTGCACATACTATGTCGCTTCCACTGTCAGCAAAGCCGGAATGTCCTGTAATTCTGAAGCCTACAAGCTCTCCGTTTGCTAAAGTGAGTAAGTTAATCCTTGTCATAATTAAGCGTTGATAGCCTGAATCTTAACCTTTGTATATGGCTGTCTGTGGCCCATCTTTCTCTTTTCGCCCTTCTTTGGCTTGTAAGTAGCAACTGTAATCTTCTTGCCCTTACCATTCTTAAGAACCTGAGCTGTTACAGTAGCACCCTCAACATAAGGTGCACCAACCATTAGGCCAGCATCGTTTGAAAGTGCAACAACCTTGAACTCAACTGTTGCGTCTGCTTCTGCGTCAAGCTTCTCGATGTAGATAACATCTTCTGCCTCTACCTTGTACTGCTTGCCACCTGTTTCGATAATTGCGTACATAATTAAGTACCATCCTTTATAAAGTCTCGCTATAGTCAAGGCGTTGTATGCACAACTTGAAAAGCCCACTATATGCGGCTTATAACATTTTAGCAGAACAGCACAGATTTGTCAATCGATTTTTCAAATATATCTTAACTAAATCGGCTTTTTTCTTATCAGATTTTCTTTAGCAATATGTATATTCATAGCAATATACAGTATAGCAATAATGAGTATGTGTATGATGGTGGTGGTGATTATCACAGCCACAGTATGCATTGCACACATGCTGATTATCGCATACGCAGTGATTATGATTTGGGTTATTACATACTTCGTGCACCTTGCCACATCTGCTGCACTGGTTATTGTCTGCCAGATTGCATATTGTTTGCAATATATCTTTAAAGCCCTGTGCAGTGCCACAGCCACAGCATGCAACCTTGTGTTCCTCTACAGCACCATTTTTATACTCTATTATAATTGTACTTAATCGGTTACAGCAACCATTAACCCCCTTGTCCTCAGCCTGCCAGCTTTGTGTGTCTGCGTTTCTTATTATATTTTTAATATCCTTTGTTTGCTGTATAGTCAAATCCTTTACACAAGGATAATCCCCTGTTGCATACCATCTTCCAGGATTTTTTGCAGAATAGATTTTACCATTTTTAAAATCAACAAGGTAATGCATATTTTGTGAATTTGTATCATTTTTTATGTAGCAGGTTACAATATCATCATAGCTACAATCCTTGTAAGACAGCCCAGAAATTCTGTTTTTGCTCATATACTCAAAATTACTAAGTTGCTCGTCTGTATTTCCGTTTCGTTTTACAGCGTCAGTTGGTGGCTGAGTTGGAGTTGTTTCTGCCTGGGTAGGTGGCTGGGTTGGCTTTTCGGTTGGTTTTTCTGTTACCTCCTCAGTAGCCTGCTGTGTTGCCTGTGTTGCTTCTGTAGCCTGTGTATTTTCTGTATCATTGCCAGCGTCAGCATTTGTACAGGCAGAAAGTATTATACCTAACATCAAAGCTGTTGCTAATATCAAAATTGATTTTTTCATATCTGCACCTCCACTATTTTATATAAATCCCAAAGCTTTATATGTGCAATACAACCATTATTTATCGTTATGTTACGATATTTTTATACAAATACATTATACTACTGCAAGCTGAAAATGTCAACAACAGCAAAAACAGCCCTCAAAGCAACTTCTGCTCTGAGGGCTGTTTTATATTTCAGCTTAAGCCATTATCAATATTCCTCTACAAATCCGTAGCCATCTAAATACCCATAGCCATCTATGCAGCCTTCTATACGACCATAGCCATCCATGTTTTCGTCACCAGGTTCATATTCATAAACATAAATAGTAGTATAATCTTCGTGGTAGTGTGGTTCTTCATATACTCCATCTGCACCATCTGCACCTTCAACACCGTCAGCTGACTCTGTTGCTGATTCCTGATCAGAGTCAGACGGGTCCTCTACCGGGTCGTTGTCGGTTATCTGACTTATTTTATTCACTACTGTCTTAAATTCTTTTAAACCACCACATTCAAGGCATACAACGCTGTGTCTTTCTATTTCACCGGTTGAATATTCTAACGCTATAATACTTACATCACCACAGTTAGGATTATCCCCTGTTTCTTCATCCTTCCATGTCTGTACCTCTGCACCTCTTATAGCAGTTTTTATTTCTGCTATATCCTGGTCATCCAGTTCCTTTTCATCAGAATAATCATCTACAGAATAGCAATCTCCAGGATTTGATGAAAAATAGATTTTACCCATTTTCAAATCAACAAGATAGTGCATTGTCTGCTTATCAGGGTTCAGATCATTCTTGATATAACAGGTCAGAATACCATCATAGTCAGAAACATCAAACTCCCAGTCTGGTCCTTTTTCTAAGGTCATGTATTCAAAATCAGTAATTTCTTCGTCTGAGTTCCAGTTTTGTGGTACATCGTCATAAGGCAACACTTCTTCTTCGTCTTCAGGGTCTGTATATATAGTGATTACCTCTTCTGTTGCACTCTCGGTAGGAGCCTCTGTTGGCTTCTCTTTCTTTTTTTCTGTTGCCTGTGTTTCTGCTTCAGTGCTTTCATCAGCATTTCCACAGGAGCAAAGCACAGCACACATCAACACAACACTTGCTGATATCAAAAATAACCTTTTCATATTCATAATAACACCTTCATCATTTGATAATAATCTGAATATCCATTTTAAATACAACTACAATTTATTTCTTCAAACCACAATCGTTTACAGTATACAATGATAACTATAATATGTCAATCACAACCACAAAATCATGTAGGGTAATGTTGTTTTTGTTTTTCAACATACAGAAAACTTATTGATTTTTACTATTGAATTAAGCTGTTAAATAGGTTATAATAAATTTTATATGATATAAAGGGCTTAAGCTTTGCTTTATTGCCTTAAATAAGAGAAACGAGGTTTTTTATATATGAAAAAGCGTCTTTTAAAGATTGCTGCAATAATTATGGCAATCATTGCAGTTACTTCAGTAACTGGCTGTGGTATGCAACCTGCAACTGTACCAACAGAAAACAAGGTAAAAATCAGTGAATTCGAGGCCAAGGCTACAGGTGCAAAGGCTATCTGCAAAACTCTTAAGAAGAAGGAGTTTATCACAGATGATAACTGCATAAAAACAAATGCTGACCTTATAGGTGCGTCTGAAGGCTACCGTATGGATAAGGTACGAGTAAATGGCTCTGAATTTTCTGTTGAGATTTACGAGTTTAAAGACACAACAAACGAGCAGGCGAAGAAAGTAACAGAAAGTGTAAAAAAGGATGGTTACTTCACTCTGTTTGGCAAAAAGGTATCTTATGCTTATATGTCTGAGAATGGTAAGTATCTTCTGATTTATCCTGACGAAAAATCTGTATCAGATAAAAATGAAGATAAAGAAAATGTAGAGAGAAAGAACGAAGTTTTAAAGGTTGTTAACTCTGCAAAATAATTAAACACAAGCAAATTAAAACGCAACAGCACCCTGTAACAGCTGTTGCGTTTTTAATTATATTTTACATCAAATTCAAGATTAAAGAGGTTTTATAATGATTATACTTGCATCAGCTTCACCACGCAGAAAAGAGCTTTTACAGCTTATCTGTGATTCATTCGAGATTATCCCTGCCGATATTGATGAAACTATCGGCAATGACATTCCACTGGAAGCTTCACCTGAATATCTTGCTACAGAAAAAGCCAGACACATTCACCTTAACAATCACTATAACGATATTGTTATCGGCAGTGATACAGGCGTATTTTTTGATAATAATATGCTGGGCAAGCCAAAGAATAAGCACGACGCTGTTGCTATGCTCAAGGCTCTTTCTGGCAGACAGCACAGGGTTATTACCGGCTGTGCTATTTTCTACAAAGATAAATCCATTTCGTTTTCTCAGACAACAAATGTAGAATTTTATGAGCTTACCGACGCTGAAATTGAAGCCTATGTAAACACCGGCGAGCCTATGGACAAGGCTGGTGCGTATGGTATACAGGGTAAGGGTGCAACGCTTGTAAAGAAAATAGACGGTGATTTTTATAATGTTGTAGGCTTACCTGTTGCACTATTGAATAAAAAACTGACTGAAATTTTAAACGACTGACAGCCTGACTCCTTACACAGTAACCCACAGTTAAGATTTTTGCATATTACACATAAAATACCATTATTATACAGCTTATTCTAAATTTCTGCTAACAACAATCGTTTGAATAGACCAGCCTGTTATGTTATAATTGTGGGTAATTGATTAAGAGAAACACGACTTTATGAGGATAATATATTATGAAGACGATAGATATTTATGGGAAAGTACATCTTGAACAGCACACTAAGCTAAGAGAGGCTTGCCGAGGAATTGTAATCAGGAATGATGAGATATTACTCACATATGAAGTTAACACCGACCAATGGTTTATACCAGGTGGTGGGTTAGAAAATAATGAAACTCCTGAGGATTGTGTAGTCCGAGAATTAAGAGAAGAAACAGGCCTTGTTGTAAAGCCTGTTTATCAGTATTTAACAATCAACGAGCATTACGAAGAATGGCTCTTTGTAAGCCACTACTTTGTATGTGAATGTGTTGGTGAAACAGAAAGAAGCTTAACTGATATGGAAGCTGAAAACGGATTAGAACCACGATGGCTTTCTATGAGCAAGTCAGTAGATATTTTTTCTGAATATCAGAATTATTATACAGACGAAAACCACATGAAGTATGGTGCTTATTTAAGAGAGTACAAGGCTCTTTTAAGCTATATCAATAAATAAATTCAAATTTTCATAACACTAAAAAGGAGGTAAAAATGAGTAACTGTAATAAAGCTGCTGTTTTGCAGAAAAAAATTTCTGACAGCGATAATCAACCTGATATCGTTGACAATAACAAAAATACAGAAAAATACAGCACAGAAGGCTCTGCAAAGCTTCAAAGGCTGAAGGCTTTTACAGGCTATATTCCTGTAAAAATAATAATAGTTGCGTTAAGTATATTAGGCTCTTCTGGCTTTACAGCGTTTTATGCTACCCATTTTGACCCTGACCTTAACATTGCTAACGCTACACAGGCAACATCAGCAACATCAATAGCTACCGAGCCTGCCACACAAAGGGTTGTATCCTCCACTGACGAAACTCTTAAATTCAACAAGGATAAATATTCTGTTACTGTAGGCAAAACCACAAAAACAAGCTACACCTATACCCCACCATATAAAGAAGCTTCGGACAAGCCTGAAATTACATACACCTCTAATAATATAGATATAGCAACCGTTGACGAAAACGGTAAAATAAAGGGTATAAAAATCGGCAAAACAAGCATTGTTGCTTTATCAAGCACAGGAATATACACAACTGTGCCTGTTGTGGTAAAGGCTCCTAAGTCACACAAAATTGACGATGTACCAATGCTTTCGCAGGGCAGCACATATCCGTCTGGCTGTGAATCAGTAAGCTCTACAATGCTTTTAAATTACTATGGCTTTAAAATGGATACCGATACATTTATTCACGATTATCTGCCTATGGCTGACCTCACCTATAACAAAAAGGGTAAAATGACAGCTCCCGATACACATTCGGTATTTATAGGCTCGCCATATTCAAAGACAGCACTTGGGTGCTTTCCTCCTGTAATCAAAAACGCAATGAATGCTTATCTTATAGACGAAGACTACACAGCTGTGGATATTACAGGCTCATCTATGAAAAGTCTTATAAATAACTACATAGCAAACGACCAGCCTGTGCTTATATGGGCAACTATGTGGATGCAGGAGCCTGTGGCAACCTATGAATGGGAGGTTAAAGGTGCAAAGTCAGACTCCCCTTATAAAGACGGTGACACCTGCAAGTGGCTTGCAAACGAGCATTGCATGGTACTTATTGGCTATGATGAGGATTATTACTACCTTAACGACCCGTTAAATTACTCCACAACCTCTTACTCACGCTCAACCTTTGAAAAGCGTTACGAGCAGATGGGAAAATGTGCACTTGTACTTAAAAAGACAAGTGATTTATAAATTTTGTAATACTATGTGTGTTATTGCTGTTATATTACAGCGATTACACACATATTTTTATTTAATTTTTATCTATTTTAATTAAAAAAGTTGTTAATTCACGCAGAATATGTTATGATATATACAATAGCCTGTAAATTTTGCTGTTGAATTACGATTTTGGAATTTAGGTGGTGAAGCTACAATGGCGAATTTATTTGCAAAGGCAGCTGTAGGGTCTGATATAGGCATAAGCAGAAGCAACAATGAAGATAACTACTACCTTAACGGAAAATACCCTATATTCGACGATGACACCGACTCTGCGTCTGACTTTCATCCGGCAGTAACCGAAGGTGTTTTTGCTGTGTTTGACGGTATGGGTGGACAAAGTAAAGGCGAGTTTGCCTCTCTTACTGCTGCACAGACACTCGACAAATACAAGGATAAGGTTGTAAGGGGTAACACCAGCAAGGTATATGAATATATCAGCGATGCAAATAAAATAATCTGTGACGAAATGAAAAAGCACAACGAGCGAATAGGCTGTACTATGGCTATGCTTACTATATCTGACGGTATAGCACAGGCATATAACCTTGGCGACAGCAGTATATATCATATTTCTAACAAAAAAATAACAAAGCTCACCCGTGACCACACTGTAGCAGAGCAGATGTACAGAATGAATGCACTGACTGAAGAGGAAGCAAGGCGAGATGTACGCAGACACAGCCTTACAAAGCATTTAGGAATGTTTGCAGACGAAAACGACCTGAAGCCATATATAAGCAACAACATAAGAGTTTCTAACGGAGATATGTTTTTACTTTGCACAGACGGTATTACAAACACTGTAACAGAAAAGGAAATCAAAAAAATTCTTGATATGTTTGACGGCAGGTGTAAGAAATCTGTTAACGCACTTATAGAGCTGGCTATAGAAAATGGCAGTGATGACAATTTAACTGCCATGGTAATACGAATAGTAAACAGCACCAACAGCAGCACCTTAAAACGACAGCTAAAACGCCACCCAAGGTTTTACCCGTTTTTGCTGGGTGTAGGAATTTCGGCTATATTTTTTATTATAATAATAACAATAATTTTATCGCATTTCTCATAAGAAAATTGAAATTTGCAGGGGCGTTGCCCCTGCACCCCACCACCCTTTAAAAAGGGTGGACCTAAACTTTACGATTATCTCTTCTCAGGTGTGAGCGTTAGCTCACACCTAAACTACAATTTGTCAATCACTTTATAGTTTCAGCGTTATTTAAAACCATTGTGCTATATAAAAACAGTACATCCTGAGAATCAAATTCAACATAGTTTTTCAGTTGAGCTGGATGGATATAGCGTATATCTATAAGCGTTATCTTTTGGTATCCGTCAACAAAAAGTGGAGCAATTGAGCTTGCGAAGGAATCTCTGAAAATTATAAGCTCTTTATCAGTTGTTGCATTTCTGTTTTCTATAGTTATCAAAGATAATGGACCCGAAAGATACAGCTCATATGGGTCTTTGCCTCTACCCTTTTCCATATCGTAAACAGAAATTTCCTTTGCATTCTGATAATCATATACTCTACAATTTTCTAATGTACTGTTTGTAAGATACTTGATTTTTTCTGGCTTTATAGGTAATGCAGCTTGTCCGTAGTAAACACCGTAAAAATCTTTACCAAGAGTCTTTTCTTCATAAGCTACATTCAGATGTGTACCCATGCCGACACATATTTTATCAGCAACATCGGTCAGGCACTCTTGCCTCCAGTGGGTATCCGTTTTATAGTAGTCTGTAAGATTAAGACTGCTTGTTATATCTATATATTTTAAAAACTCTGTATTCTCTTTTAAAACCTCGATAAGCTGATTATAGTCGATTGCAAGATATCCGTTTTCTTTTGCCAGAAAATAATTTTTATCAGGTATAACTGCAAGATATTGCTTTGTGTTTTTATTCTTCAGATAGGTATTATACACATATTCAAATCTGCTTGCCGCACGCTTGACTGAATCTTCATCTAATGGATAATCCAGCTTGCTGACATAACCGTTTTCAACATAGATACCGTTGTTGTCTGATTTATTTAAAATATTGTAAGAAAACATCGCCTTTGCAGACCTGAATTTATCTCTGAACGGAAACTGGTCGAGAGCATATTTTTCAAAATTATCCATAAAGCTTTTGTCTGAAATAGTTTTGTAGCTTAATTCTGGTGACTGTGCAAGAGTGCGTCGTTCAGACTCTGAAAAATCATTGCTCGGTTTAAACCACGCAATAATCGTCAGCACAATAAAAAACAAAGAGGTAGTACAAGCCACGATAATATTCTTTTTATTGTCAGTCATAAGCTACCTCCTAAAATCTGAAATATAAAAACGGATTAAATGAGCCGTCTACTAAATAAGCCGTTGTCATTATCAGCAGAAAAACCAACACTGCTGACTCTGCAAATGGTTGTATATATGATATTTTCTCTGTTTTGCTCAGCTTTAAGGCTATGGTTTTTACAACAGGTGTTGCACCGATTATAGCCAGAATTATAATTACAGCAAAGCTTTTTGTATAGTATAAAAGCTCATCACTCACAAGTGGCACACCACCAAAGCCCAGCATATTTTTTATATATTCAAAAGCTTCGTTCATATTTGCCGAGTTGAATATTACAAAGCTTACAAGCACAGCAAGCAATGTGTATATTCTGGCAAGCACTCTGGATTTATCTAAAAATTTAAGAAGGAACTGCTTTTCTATAATCAATAGCACTGCAAAGAAAAGCCCCCATATAATAAAATTCCACGCTGCACCATGCCAGAATCCGGTTAACATCCATACAACAAAAATATTGAAAAAGTGCCTTAATTTAGAAACTCTGTTACCACCAAGTGGTATATATACATAATCTCTGAACCATGTACCAAGCGACATATGCCATCTACGCCAAAACTCTGTTACACTTTTAGAAATATATGGGTAATTAAAATTTTCACAAAACTGAAAGCCGAATATTCTGCCCAAGCCTATAGCCATATCTGAATAACCTGAAAAATCTAAATATATATGCAACGCAAAGGCTATTGCATACAACCAATAGAATAAAACCGATTTATCGTCAGAAGCCTTAAAAATTTCACACAGCTCGCCAAGTGTATTAGCCAGCAAAACCTTTTTTGCAAGACCAATCACAAAGCGTCTTATTCCGTATGAGATTTTTTCAAAGCTATGCTTTCGGTTTTCAAGCTCTTTATAAACATCTGAATACCTTACAATAGGTCCAGCAATAAGCTGTGGAAACATTGTAATATAGGTAGCAAGATTTATAATGTTTTTCTGTACCGGTACACTTTTGCGATACACATCAACTGTATAGCTTAATATCTGGAATGTATAAAAGCTTATTCCTATAGGTAACGCAAACCTTAGTAACGGTACAGATATTCCTGTGACTGCATTGAAATTCTCAATGAAAAAGTCAGCGTATTTAAACACACATAAAAACATTAAATTGATGGTTATAGACAACACAAGAAAGAATCGTTTTGCTTTCTGTTTTGAAAAAGCCTCAATCAGAATACCGGACACATACCCGACCACGATTGAGGCTATCATTAAAATTACATATTTAGGTTCACCCCAAGCGTAAAAAACAAGGCTTGCAATTAACAAAACTGTATTTTTCAGCTTTTTGGGAGCGATAAAGTAGAGTATCAGCACACATGGCAGAAAATAATATAAAAAGGTTATACTAGAAAACAGCATAGTTAATTTTCCTCTTTCTGCAATGTGATATATAAATTATGAATTATAAATTATGAATTATACAAGTGCTTCCTCTACATTAAGTGTTGCGTTTTCAGCATAAACAGCTTCCAGGTTTGTTTTAAAGCTTGCAATAGCGTCCTTGTTACCAAAAGCAGCCACAACATACTCATCATTTACTGTGTAGATAATTAAAGTATCTGGGAAACCACACATCCACTGTGTAGTTGAAATGCTGTCTTTAAGCGAGTTTGCAAGAGTTTCTGCATTAGCAGAGTCCTTCAGGTGGTAAGCAGCTGCTGTAAAGGTGTTTGTGTTCATTGCGTGAATCAATGTACCAACCTCGTCAACAAGTGCAACAGAATCCTCTGTGATGTGTAGTGTAGCTGTCAGATTTTCAACATTTGTAATGCTTGCTATTCCTGCTTCGCCATCTACCATATTGTCAAAGTCGCCACCCATAACAGGGAATTTATTTGCTTCGTCAACCTTTTCCCATACGCTGTTCAGCAGTGCAGCTGATGATTCAATTGCTGGCTTTGCCTCGGTAGCAGTCTGAGTAGCAGATTCGCCATTTGAGTTGCCTTTATCACCATTACCACCACAAGCAGTAAAAGAAAGAGCCATTACAGAGGCAAGTATAGCACATAAAAGTTTTTTTCTCATATTAATTTCTCCTTTTTATTATTTTGTTCTTTTTTAATGTTTATAATAAAAGCTAAAAGAAAAATTTCTACTAGCTTTATTTATAGAATATTTTACCCGATAATTATAAAAAGTTACTATATAAATCAGAATTTGTTGTCACTCACTCAAAATGAAAGCTGTATATTTCTGTTTATCTTAGATAATTAATTTACCGTCAAAATCTATTTCATAATAATTATCTTCAAAATCATAAAGACATATTCTGTCTTGCTTCATCAAAAATGCCGGCTCATTTCCTTGATAGCGTACAAAAATATCTCTTCCAGAAAAATCCCATTTTACAACTAATTCCTGAGAAATTCTATATATGTTCATTTCTCCATACAATATGTAGTCATCTTCTAACTGATGTACTTCATACATAATTTCGATCATAGGGTTGATTTGTATTTGCTTTGTAATAGAAGTGCTTTCAGGAGAAAACACACATAAAATATTATTAAGCATCATAAATAATCCATCTTTATGTGGTGCAACGAATGACTTTGTTGGTGTATGATAGGGTGCTACCATTAATACATTTTTAACTTCTCCATGTTTTTCAACTTCAATTTCAATACACCTGTTAAAATCTTTTTCTCCCAAAATAATTACAGAATCATAATGTTTGTTATCTGTAGAATTAAAAGAGTAGTGAGGTGCGTCCTTTATGCAGATACTATATTCATTAAAATTATATTTTTGCATATTAACCCTTTTTTCGACAGTAATCTCTTCAAAATAGAAACTTCAATTTATATTTCTTAAAAAAACACCTCACCGAAAAAACAATATTAAACGGTGAGGTGTTAATCATTCAAGAATTTGTCTTATTTAAGTGCGTCGATAGCAGCCTTCAGCATTGCTATTTTCTCACGCTCTTTTTCTGCCTGCTGTTTTACCTTTTCAACAACATTTGCAGGAGCTTTACCGATAAAGCCCTGATTATTCAGCTTACCCTCAGACTGTGCAAGCATTTTTTCTGTTTTAGCAAGCTCTTTATTCAAACGCTGAAGCTCTTCTTCTTTGTCTACAAGCTCGCTCATAGGAATATAAATCTTAGCCTCGGCTGTAATTACTGTAACAGCACCCTCAATGTCAAAGCTGTCGCCAACCTCAACCTCACTTGCAGAAGCAAGCTTACAAATGAATGGTGCTCCGTTTTCGAATACATTTTTCTGCTCGGTAGCAATGTAAACCTTAGCCTTTCTTGAAGGAGGTACATTCATCTCTGAACGACGAGTACGAATAGCTCTTATGCCATTCATTACAACCTCCATTTCCTCTCTAGCCTGTGGGAAGTCATAATCAGCTGTAAATTCTGGGAACTTAGCAAGCATGATTGTATCGCCACAATGAGGAAGTGTCTGCCAGATTTCCTCTGTGATAAATGGCATAAATGGATGTAGTAAACGAAGTGCTCTGTCAAGTACCCATACAAGTACCTGTCTTGCATTCTGTGCAGAGTCGTCTGTACTCTGTAGTCTTGACTTAGCAAGCTCTATATACCAGTCGCAGTAACAATCCCAGATAAAGTCGAATACCTTCTGTACAGCAAT
Source organism: Acutalibacteraceae bacterium (assembly GCA_036301785.1). Classification (GTDB taxonomy): domain Bacteria; phylum Bacillota; class Clostridia; order Oscillospirales; family Acutalibacteraceae; genus CAG-964. The sequence goes on from JAXJDU010000103.1 coordinate 12,548, forward strand.
ACCAAGCTCGAACTTATCAAGATTTTCTGTAACCTCTTTTGCAACATTGTTAAGTGTGCTTATAATCCACTTGTCCTCTGTAGCAAGCTCTGCAGGCAGCTTGTTTTCTACATCGTGACCATCAATGTTCATATGAACAAATCTTGCAGCATTCCATAGCTTATTAGCAAAGTTACTGCTGAATTCCACTCTCTCGTCATAGAAACGCATATCGTTACCTGGTGCGTTACCTGTTGCAAGTGTAAGTCTTAATGCATCAGCACCGTATTTGTTGATAATCTCCAGTGGGTCGATACCATTACCAAGAGATTTACTCATCTTTCTACCCTGACTGTCACGAACCAATCCATGGATAAGACCAGTATCAAAAGGAGCTTTACCAGTATGCTCTATACCAGAGAACATCATTCTCATAACCCAGAATGGGATAATATCATAGCCTGTTACTAGTGTATTAG
>JAXJDU010000104.1:0-6176 GCA_036301785.1 Acutalibacteraceae bacterium
ACCCTGCTTGGTGTAACAGGCTCGGGTAAAACCTTTACAATGGCTAATATTATAGCAAGAGAAAACCGTCCTACACTTGTGCTTGCTCATAACAAAACCTTGGCTGCACAGCTGTGCAGTGAGTTTAAGGAGTTTTTCCCTGAAAATGCAGTAGAATACTTTGTTTCTTACTACGATTATTATCAGCCAGAGGCTTATATAGCACATACCGATACTTACATTGAAAAAGATAGCTCAATCAATGACGAGATAGACAAGCTACGCCATAGTGCTACGCTTGCCTTGTCTGAAAGACGAGATGTTATAATAGTAGCAAGTGTATCCTGTATTTACAGCTTAGGTAACCCTATAGATTACCGTAATATGGTTATCTCACTTCGTCCAGGTATGGAAAAGTCAAGGGATGAGCTTTTAAGAAAATTAGTAGAATTACAATATGAACGAAACGACATTAACTTTACCCGTAATAAATTCAGAGTGCGTGGCGATGTTGTAGAGATTTACCCTGCAAATAGTGAGGGCAAAATTATAAGGGTAGAGTTTTTTGGCGATGAAATAGACAGAATTACAGAGATTAACGCACTTACAGGCGAGCTGCTTGGTGTGCTGAAGCACGCAGCAGTTTACCCTGCTTCGCACTATATTGTGCCAAAGGATAAAATGTTTAAGGCTATAAAGGAGCTTGAGGCAGAGCTTGCAGAGCGAAAGAAATTCTTTGAGGATAAGGGTAAGCTTTTAGAGGCACAGAGAATAGACCAACGCACCCGTTACGATATAGAAATGCTCGAGGAAATAGGCTTTTGTACGGGTATAGAGAATTATTCAAGAGTTTTATCAGGCAGAGAGCCAGGCTCATCGCCTTATACTCTGCTTGACTACTTCCCGGAGGATTTTCTGCTGTTTGTTGATGAGTCACATGTTACACTGCCACAGGTGCGTGGTATGTTTGCTGGTGACAGAGCAAGAAAAGAAAATCTTATTGAATACGGCTTCAGATTGCCGTCAGCACTTGATAACCGTCCACTTAATTTTGATGAATTTTACGAGAGAATCAATCAGGCTGTTTTTGTAAGTGCTACACCTGGCGATTTAGAACTTGAAAAGTCACAGGTAATTGCCGAGCAGGTTATTCGTCCTACAGGATTGTTAGACCCTGAAATTTCTGTGCGACCAATTGACGGTCAGATGGATGATTTAGTTTCTGAAATAAATATAAGAGTAGCAAAAAATGAACGCACGCTAGTTACAACACTTACCAAGAAAATGGCAGAGGATTTGACCACATACTTTGAAACAATGGGCATAAAGGTAAGGTATATGCACCACGATGTTGACACTGTGGAAAGAATGAAGATAATAAGAGAGTTGAGACTTGGCGAGTTTGATGTGCTTGTTGGTATTAACCTTTTAAGAGAGGGCTTAGATATACCAGAGGTTTCGCTGGTGGCAATCTTAGACGCTGACAAGGCTGGTTTCTTGCGTAGTGAACGCTCACTTATTCAGACAATAGGACGAGCTGCCCGAAATTCACAGGGTACTGTAATAATGTATGCCGATGAAGTAACATGGCAAATGGAAAAGGCTATAAAAGAAACTGAACGCCGTAGGGCTATTCAGCACGCTTATAATGTTGAGCATAATATTACACCGAAAACAATCACCAAAAAGGTTGCCGAGGTGCTTGAAATTTCAAAGCGTGACGATGAAGACGCTTACAATTCAAAGGGTAAGCGTATGACTAAGGAAGAAAAGCAGAAGCTTATAGAAGCATTGACAAAAGAAATGAAGGCTGCTGCAAAGCTGTTAGAATTTGAGCACGCAGCATATTTAAGGGATAAAATTGAAAAACTAAAGGGAAAGAAATAGGTGAAAAGATGGCTAGAAAAAAGGCAACACCCGAATATAGCAACGAAAGCATAACAGTGCTTAAGGGTGCAGACAGAGTAAGAAAGCGTCCAGCCGTAATTTTTGGCTCAGACAGTATAGAGGGCTGTCAGCACTCTATATTTGAAATTCTCTCTAACTCTATAGACGAGGCAAGAGAGGGCTACGGCAGAGAAATTACAATCACTCGTTACGAGGATAACTCTGTAGAGATTGAGGACCACGGCAGAGGTATACCGGTAGATTACAACGAAAAGGAAGGCAGATTCAACTGGGATTTAACCTTCTGTGAGCTGTATGCTGGTGGTAAGTATAATAATTCAGAGGGTGAAAACTACGAGTATTCACTTGGTCTTAACGGTCTTGGACTTTGTGCCACTCAGTATGCTTCGCAGTGGATGGACGCAGAGGTTAAGCGTGACGGATTTAAATATACCCTGCATTTTGAAAAGGGCGAAAATATTGGTGGACTTAAAAAGGAAGAATACAAGAAAAAAGACACCGGCACAAAAATTCGCTGGAAGCCTGACCTGGAGGTTTTTACAGATATAAATGTTACAGCTGATTATTACCGTGACATGATTAAGCGACAGGCTATTGTAAACGCTGGTGTTAACTTTATTTTCAGAAATCAGGTTAACGGTAAGTTTGAGGAAGAAACCTTCAGCTATGTAAACGGTATTACCGACCATGTGCAGGAGCTTGTAGGCGAAAACTCAATTACTACAGTGCAAAGCTGGAGTGCAGAGAAAATGGCACAGGACAGAGCCGACAAGCCAGAGTATAAAACAAAAATAAACATAGCCTTTGCATTTTCAAATCAGATATCACTAACAGAGTATTATCATAACTCCAGTTTTCTGGAATATGGTGGTGCACCAGACAAGGCTGTAAGAAATGCATTTAAGTATATAATTAATCAGTATTTAAAAACTAATAATAAGTATAATAAAAACGAAAGCCAGATTAAGGACGAAGATGTGCTTGACTGCCTGGTTGCTGTTGTTTCGTCTTTCTCAAGTGTTACATCATACGAAAACCAGACTAAAAAGGCTATCAACAACAAGGGTATTCAGGACGCAATGGTAGAGCTTTTCCGTCATAATCTTGAAATTTACTTTATCGAAAACCCTATTGATGCTGAGAAAATTGCAAATCAGGTTTTAGTAAATAAGCGTAGCCGAGAAAATGCCGAGAAAACAAGAGCAAACCTTAAAAAGAAGCTTACAAGCAATATGGATATGACAAACCGTGTTGCAAAGTTTGTAGATTGCAGAAGTAAAGATACTTCAATCAGAGAAGTATTCATAGTAGAGGGTGACTCAGCTCTGGGTGCCTGTAAGCAGGCAAGAGACCCTGATTTTCAGGCTATTATACCAATCAGAGGTAAGATTCTTAACTGCTTAAAGGCTGACTATAATAAAATCTTTAAAAGCGAAATTATAACCGACCTTATTAAGGTGCTTGGCTGTGGTGTACAGGTAAGCTCAAAGGCGAATAAAGAGCTTGCAAGCTTTGATATTAACCTGCTAAGATGGAATAAGGTTATCATTTGTACCGATGCCGATGTTGACGGCTTCCAGATTCGTACACTTTTACTTACAATGATTTATCGCCTTACACCAGACCTTATTGAGGCTGGTAAGGTGTTTATAGCTGAATCACCTTTGTATGAAATTACAACTAAAAAGAATGTATATTTTGCATATACCGAGCAGGAAAAGGAAAAATTCATAAAAGAGATTGGCGACGAAAAATTCACAATCCAGCGTTCAAAGGGTCTTGGTGAAAATGAACCAGAAATGATGAACCTTACAACTATGAATCCAGCCACACGCAGACTTATCAAGGTTTTGCCAGATGACGCCGAAAGAACATCGCAGATGTTTGATATCCTGCTTGGCGATAACCTTGCAGGCAGAAAGCAGTATATAGTTGACCACGGTGCAGAGTATACTGATTCGCTTGATTTATCGTAATACAAACTTGAATTTAATGGAGTCAATTAAATATAATGTTTAGAGAACTAATCAGAAAAAACAAAAAAATATCTATGGAAGAATGCCTACGCATACTTAAAACAGAGAAAAGAGGCGTTCTTTCGGTCAATGGTGACAATGATTATCCATACGGAATGCCTATGAACCACTGGTACAACGAAGAAGATGGCAAGATATATTTTCACTGTGGAAAAGTAGGATATAGATTAGATGCATTGAAAAAAGATAGCAAGGTTTCATTTTGCACCTATGATGAGGGATATCGAAATCAAGGCGAGTGGGCGTTGAATGTGAAAAGTGTTATTGTATTTGGAAAAATAGAGATTGTAGATGAGTTAGATAGAATTATTGATACCACAAGAAAACTAAGCTATAAATTCACACATGATGACGAATACATCAATGCAGAAATTGAACAGCACGCACATAGAACATTATTGTTAGTTCTGACACCAGAGCATATTTGTGGAAAGCTGGTACAAGAGTCGTAATTTGAAATACAAATTCCAATTTTATAAATAAAATTATTAAATAATCCCGAAAGGCGGTGTTAGTTTGCCACCAAGAAAGAGTAATAAAGAGAGAAAACCTCAAACATCATCTATTAAAGGTGTAATAGACGGTGCTGGTGAGGTAGTACAGCAGAAGATTGCTACTACTATTGAAGAAAACTATATGCCATACGCTATGAGCGTTATTCTGAGCCGTGCTATCCCAGAGATTGACGGCTTTAAACCTAGCCACCGTAAGCTGTTATATACAATGTATAAAATGGGCCTGCTAAGTGGAGGCAGGACAAAATCTGCCAATATAGTTGGTCAGACAATGCGACTAAACCCACACGGTGACAGTGCAATTTACGACACTATGGTAAGATTAAGCAGAGGCTATGAGGCTTTGCTGCACCCTTATATAGATTCAAAGGGTAACTTTGGTAAGTTTTACAGCCGAGATATGGCATGGGCTGCTTCAAGATATACCGAGGCTAAGCTTGACGCTATCTGTCACGAGCTTTTCAGAGATATCGACAAGGATACAATAGATTTTGTAGACAACTACGACAACACTATGAAAGAGCCTACACTTCTGCCTGCTACATATCCGTCTGTACTTGTTAATGCAAATACAGGTATTGCAGTAGGTATGGCAAGTAATATCTGTTCATTCAATCTTAAAGAAATCTGCGATACTACTATCGCTTTGATTAATGACGAAAACCATGATGTAGCCTCCACATTGCCTGCACCTGATTTTTCGGGTGGTGGTCAGATTATCTATGATAAAAGGGTGTTTGACGAAATTTATAAAACAGGCCGTGGCAGCTTTAAAATGCGTTCAAAATATACCTATGACAAAGCAGCAAACTGTATTGATGTAACAGGTATACCACAGTCAACAACAAGCGAAGCAATTATAGAAAAGGTTATCGACCTTGTAAAGCTTGGCAAAATTAAAGAAATTGCAGATATCCGTGACGAAACAGGCTTAGACGGCTTGAAAATCACAATAGACCTAAAACGTGGTACAGACCCCGACAAGCTTATGCTGAAGCTTTTTAAAATGACACCACTTGAGGACAGCTACAGCTGTAACTTCAATGTGCTTATTGGTGGTGTGCCAAAGGTTTTGGGTGTTAAGGAGCTTTTAGAGGAATGGATAGCCTTCAGAGTAGAGTGTGTTCGCAGAAGAACATACTTTGACCTTAACAAGAAAAAGGAAAAGCTACACCTGCTAAGAGGCTTGCAGGCTATTCTGCTTGATATAGACAAGGCTGTTAAAATTGTACGAGAAACAAGAGAAGAAAGCGAGGTTGTGCCAAACCTTATGATTGGCTTTGGCATAGACGAAATTCAGGCTGAATATGTGGCTGAAATCAAGCTTCGTCACCTTAACCGTGAGTATATTCTTAAGCGTACAGAAGAAATAGAAAATCTTGAAAAGGATATTGCCACACTTGAGGGTATTCTTGCAAGTAAAGCTAAGATTAAGAAGATAATCGTAAAAGAGCTTACAGAGGTTGGCAAAAAGTATGGTCAGCCACGAAAGAGTATTCTTATCTATGCTGATGAAATTCAGGTTGCAGACGATGAGGATGATACTCCTGACTACCCTGTAAGCGTATTCTTTACAAAAGAGGGTTACTTCAAGAAGATTACACCACAGTCACTGCGTATGAATAGCGAGCAGAAGCTGAAAGAAGGTGACAGCGTCATCTTCAGTGCCGAAACCACAAATAACGGTACAGATTTAATCTTCTTTACCGACAAGGCACAGGCATACAAAGCTAAGGTA
>JAXJDU010000105.1:0-5232 GCA_036301785.1 Acutalibacteraceae bacterium
GTCTTACATATATAAAGAGCTTTATAAATATGCACTATTTACCTTAAGAAGTCAGGAGGATGCAGAGGACTGTGTAAGCGAGGCTGTAATTGATGCCTACCGTACAATAGGAAGCCTGAAAAACGAAGAAGCTTTTAAAGTTTGGTTTTTTAAAATACTTTCTGCAAAATGCAAAAAGAAAATAAAGGAATATTACAACACACCTGCAGAGGCTGAATTTCCGTATGATGGCTTTGGAGAGATTGATGCCGGAATCGACCTTAAAACTGCCTTTTTCACACTTCCTTCAGAGGACAGAATGATTATATCGTTAACAGTATTTGGTGGCTACAGCTCTAAAGAAATTTCTAAAATAATCAAAATGAACAGCAACACTGTTCGTTCCCGTTATGCACGGGCTTTAGAAAAGCTTAAGGCTATGCTCGAAACAGAAAATAAGAGCTGATGTACACAAATATCAAAACAGGAGGTTTACTATGAAGAATAATGATATTTTAAACGAGCTTAACAGCAGTGCAGACAGCTTTTTGCCGTCTGACAGATTAGCTCCTGACGCAATAGAAAAATCACTTTCAAATGTTAAAAGAAAAAGCAATAAAGGTCTGGTTACAGCATGTGCTTCTTTAGCAGTTGTTTGTCTTACTGTTATTGGCGTAAGCACAGTAATGCTGAAATCACCTGCACAGCAGGCTCCTGTTATACAGGCTGAAGTTCAGAATAATAGCTATGCTGATATTTACACAGTTGTTAAGGACATAAAAAAGAAAGAAAAGGGTTCGTTTCTGGATCAGTTTGTTGATGTCTTTAATGGCAACCAAAAATATGAATCAATGACTGATGATATGTTAGTTCTTAACGGAGAAAGCTTTAACTCTGCACCTGAAAGCAAAGCACAGGATGTTACCACAGTTGGCTCAACACAAACTGCTGAATATTCCGATACTAATGTTCAGGTTCAGGGTGTTGACGAGGCTGATGTGGTAAAAACTGATGGTAATTATATTTACTCCGTAAGAGATAATCAGATTTTTATTACCAAGCCAGACAACGGCACAACAAGTATGGTTTCTTCGATCCAGTGTGATTTTGATATTACTGATATATATATCCATACAGGTGCACTGGTAGCAATTTCTGAATATACAACATATCAGAATGGTTTAATTGCTGAAAACAATGCAGAAGAAAGCTTTTCAGGCAGTGCTCTTGCTAACAGCTTTTCAAGAGTTTATGTATATGACCTTGCTGATATCAACGCACCTGTGCTGATGTCAGAGCTTTCACAATCTGGTGATTACCTGTCATCAAGAAAGATAGATAATATACTGTATCTTACAACAAGATATAGTATATATAACCTTGATGAAGTAGAGGAAGACGAGCCAGAAACATACTGCCCTGTATATGGCACAGCTTCTCAGCTGGATTGTGTACCTTCAGAATCTATTGTAATAGGTAATAATGCAAATGAAATTGAGTATGTTACTGTTTCTTCTGTTGATTTGAATAACCCACAGAGCTTTGCAGATATATGCTCTGTGCTGGGTAGTGGCTATAACACATATGCTTCTATGAATAATATATATGTAGGTGCAACTGACTATGGTATCAATGATGATAATGATAGCACACAGATTTTCAGATTTTCTATAAACGGAACTGACATAGAGCAAAACGGAAGTTTAACCGTAGATGGCAGTCTGTTGAATCAATTTTCAATGGACGAATATAACGGATATTTCAGAATAGTTACAGAGATGACTGACTATATAACATCTGAAGAAGAGCCTGGCTTAGATATTTCAGGTATATCAAGGATAATAAGTACAGGCGATACAACTACAGCCCTGTATGTGTTTGACAGTAATCTTAATATGGTTGGAAAAACTCAGGATGTAGCACCAGGTGAGCGTGTAAAATCAGTACGCTTTGACGGTGACACTGCATACTTTGTAACCTTCAGACAGACTGACCCATTATTCACGGTTGACCTTTCAAACCCTGAAAGCCCACAGATTTTATCAGCTCTTAAAATCCCAGGCTTCTCACAATATCTGCACCCATTCGGTGATGGTTTACTGCTTGGCTTTGGTCAGGAGGCAGACCCTGATACAGGTGGCACACAGGGATTGAAGCTGACTATGTTTAATACATCAGACAAAACAAATGTAACAGAGCTTGCAACAACGGTTTTCACAGATTTTTATGCAAACTCACAGGCACAATATGACCACAAGGCTATATTTGTAGATGTTAAAAACAGCATTATAGGTATACCTTATTATACTTATAACGACGGTGTTATTCATTATATACTGTTTAAATACGATACACAGACAAACTCATTCAGCGTGTGTCAAGAAATGCAGATACCAGATACCCTTGATGATATCTACTATAGCTTAGAAGATTCACATTATCAGAGGGGTCTATACATCGGCGATTATTTCTATATCGTAACACCACAGAATATTTACAGCTATAAGTATTTAACATTCGAAGAGGTTTCATCATTAAGCCTGAATTAAAATACAATTAATAAAACCAAGTAATAAAACTAAGTGACAAAACGCAGTAACCCGTAACACAGCTTGTTGGTTACTGCGTTATTGTTTTCAGGGGGAATACTAAACTCTGTTGAAAAGTGGACAAGGATTTGCTGTAAAGATGTCTGTTTTTTAATGGAGTTTAGTATAGATTACAGATAATATTACATACTACTTACAGCGTTAAAATTAAGCTGTAATGTTGAAAACAAAGGCACTTGATGATATAATTTATTAATAATCAGCTATTTATACAGGCTTTATAAATTAAATTTGCAGGGAGGAAGTAAAAATGGTTTCTCACGAGGAAATAATCCAGCTGGCAAGACTTGCAAAGCTTTCTGTAACAGAAGATGAGCTTGATGCTTTAACAGCTGAAATGCAGGGTATAATAGATTTTGCAGATGCTATAAATAATGCACCGGTAAATACCGGAGATTTTGATAATATAAATAATCTGTCTAATGCTTTCAGAGAGGATGTAGTGGTAGAGTCTTACCCTACAGAAGAAATTTTAGCTAATGCCGACAGCAAGGCAGACGATTGCTTTTTAGTGAAAAAGGAAAGTTTAAAATAAAAAATCCAGAATGAAGGGATTGATAAAAATGGCAGAGGTTAAAAGCAAAATAAAAGCAATTAACAGCCTGCTTACAAATAAGCAGATAACCTGTACAGAGCTTACACAGCAGTATTTAGACGCTATCAGCAATGCTAATGACAGCCTTAATGCGTATGTGAATATTACAGCAGAAAAGGCACTGCAGAGTGCTAAGTCTGTTGATGAAAAGCTTGCTAAGGGAGAAGAAATTTCTCTGCTTGCAGGTGTACCTATGACATTAAAGGATAATATATCTACAAAGGGAATAGAAACAACCTGTTGCTCAAAAATGCTTCAGGGCTACAAGCCTGTTTATAATGCTACAGTGTGGGATATTCTGCAAAACGAAAACGCTGTACTGCTTGGTAAAACAAATATGGACGAGTTCGCAATGGGCTCATCAAGTGAAAATTCTATATTTGGTGGTGTAAAAAATCCACATAGCTTAAATCATGTAGCAGGTGGCTCATCTGGTGGTACTGCAGCTGCTGTAGGTGGCAATATTGCCGTTTACGGTTTAGGCTCAGATACAGGTGGCTCTATTCGTCAGCCTGCAAGCTTTTGTGGTGTTGTAGGATTAAAGCCTACATATGGCAGTGTGTCAAGATATGGTCTGATAGCCTATGCGTCAAGCCTAGACCAGATAGGCACCGTTACTACAACAGTTGAGGATACAGCCATTGTCTACGATACAATTTCAAAATACGACCCTATGGACTCAACCTCTCAGGGGAATAAAGGTGTAAAAACCTGTGATACTCTGAGGAATGACATCAGGGGTATGAAAATCGGCATTGCAAGAGAATACCTTGAGGGTGTTGATGATGAAATAAAAGAAGCAGTTTTAAAGGCTTGCAAGGTTTTTGAAAGCCTTGGTGCAGAGGTTATATATTTCGATTTACCAGCATTAAAATACTCGTTGCCTGTATATTATATACTTGCCTGTGCAGAGGCTTCATCTAACCTTGGCAGATATGATGGTATCAGATATGGCTATAAAACACCAGTTTACAGCAATGTAAACGATATGGTTTGCAAAACAAGAAGCGAAGGCTTTGGCAGTGAGGTAAAGAAACGAATTATGCTTGGCACATTTGTTTTAAGTGCTGGCTATTTTGACGCTTACTATAAAAAGGCACAGAAGCTTCGTGGTACTATAGTAAACCAGTTTGAAAATGCATTTAAGAGCTTAGATGTTATTATTGCACCTACAGTACCAATGACTGCATTTGAGATTGGTAAGGCTGTAAGCAACCCTGTAGAAACATACCTTACAGATATCTGTACAGTACCTGTAAATATAGCAGGCTTGCCTGCTGTGTCTGTGCCAGCTGGCTTTAACAAAAATGGTATGCCAATAGGTATACAGCTTATCGGCAATAAATTTGCAGAGTCAACCATTCTTAATGCTGCATGGCAGTACGAAAACGCTACACATTCAGATGTATTCAAAAGTGCAGAAATGGGGGTTAAGCTATGAATTACGAGCTGGTTGCAGGATTTGAAACTCATGTTGAGCTAAGTACAAATACAAAAATTTTCTGTGGCTGTACCACAGCATTTGGTGGTGCTCCAAATACTCATTGCTGTCCTGTTTGTATAGGCTTACCAGGTACATTACCTAAGCTTAACAAAGAGGTTGTACGCTACGCAATAAGAGCAGGTCTGGCTGTAAATTGCGAGATTAACCGTATTTCTAAAATGGACAGAAAAAACTATTGCTACCCAGACCTTGCAAAGGCATACCAGATTTCTCAGTACGACCAGCCTTTATGCAAAAATGGATATGTTCAGCTTAACAGTGGCAAAAAAATAAGAATTAACCGAATTCATATAGAGGAGGACGCAGGTAAGCTTGTTCACCAGAATGGCGATACCTATGTGGATTACAACCGTGGAGGAGTGCCTTTAATAGAAATTGTTACTGAGCCTGATATTCGCACAGTTGATGAAGCAAAGGAATATGTAGAAAAGCTACAGCAGATTATGAGGTACATCGGTGTTTCAGATTGCAAAATGCAAGAGGGCTCAATGCGTTGCGATGTTAATATTTCTGTGCGACCACAGGGCTCAGAGGTATTTGGAACA
>JAXJDU010000106.1:0-9552 GCA_036301785.1 Acutalibacteraceae bacterium
CCTTTAAACTGGTCATCAGACAAGGTATCGCCAAATCGCATATTGTTAGGGTCGCCACCTCTTATCATCATATCTGCCTTTGCAATAGCAAATGTAGATGGGTTGAACTCCTGACCAAAGCAGGTTACGGTTGCTTCATCATCAAGAGCGTGTATTCTTTCTTCCATACAGGATAACATCTGTGATGTACCCATAGCCATATCATATACTGTGATATTCTGACCATTAAACTGTGTGTCGCAAAGCAGAATATCTGTCATCAGGTAGATGATGTCACGACTTGTAAAATGTGCTCCTGCCTCTTCACCATAGCTTTCGTTAAAACGGCGAACAAGGTCTTCAAATACATAGCCACAATCAACAGCAGAAATCTTATCGGGTCCAAGATACCCCTTTGCTGAATTGAACTCCTTAATAACAAGATATAGTGTGTTGCTTTCTACCATTCTTTTAATGATGTTCTCAAAATCAAACTTTGAAAGAACATCCTGCACATTAGCAGAAAAGCCTGCAAGATAATCCCTGAAGTTTGTTTCTATATGCTCTGGGTCAGAAACCAGTGTATCAAAAGTGAATTTTGATGTGTTATAAAACTGATACCCCGAAGCACGAGTAAGAAAACCGTCGATAACCTCAAGATTTTTTACCTTTTCAAATGTTTCTAATACCTTATTATGTGTAGATAATAAGCAGTCATGAAATCTTTTAACAACCGTCATAGGCAAGATAACAAGACCATATTCGTGTGGCTTAAATGGCCCTCTTAGCATATCTGCCACATTCCATATAAGTGTAGCTTTCTCGGCTATATTAACACCGACATTTGTAATTTTGTCCATTTTCAGTAATCTCCCTTTTATCCTCCTGTGCTATACTGACAACAAACAGATAGCAATATCTACCACAATTATACAATTTTAATACAAAAATTACAATATTTTAACAAAACATCCCATGCTTTAATAAAAAAATAATCATATCTGAAGTAGCAATCTTGAAAAGATATCAGAATGGAGTGTAATTATGCAAACAATAATTAACATATAGCGAAAAAGGATATAAAAAGATAATTGAGTTTTTGATGGTTATACTCATGAATGTAAGTGATTACCAGAATTATGTTATATAGATAATACCGTTTTAATTTGCAACCTATTACCAGCTTTATTGTAAAAATAAAAAGCCTTTGAGAATGATGAGCTTACATAAGTACAAATGAAATAATGAGCTTGACATAGTAAAAAAAGATAAGATATAATTAATTTAATAATTTAATATAAAAAACAAAATAGCTTTTTAAGTTTTCGTTTCATTTTGATATACTCACCTCCAGTAAAAGCCAAAGGACAGTAATATAACAGTCCTTTGGCTTTGAAAACAATTACATGAACAAAGCTTTAATAGCTGGTAGTGCAACTATACAAGCTATACCAACTGCACACGCTGCAATACCACCGTTTCGAGTTCGTGGGTCATCATTTGAAACTCCCTGTGATATGTGATATAAACCAGGAATAAGAGCACTTGCACCTATTGCTATTCCAACAATCCAAAATATTATATCCATAACACCTCCCATCGAAGTGGTATCTACACCAGCTGGAGCGTCTGCATACACACTTATAGTTGATGTAGCTATCACTGTAGCAACCAGCGAAGCTGTAATTACTGCTTTGCGAAACTTAGTGAATTTGATTGTTTTGGTTGTTTTGATTATTTTTTCATTTCTGTTCATAATTTTTTCCTCTGCTTTCTTTTAATAAAATTGATATAAAAAACAGCCATCACTTAATGACGGCTGTTTGCTTGTGAAATGTTTTGTGATTGCTTTTGTTGTAATTTTTTAAAAGCATTCTTTGACACCTCAACAATAACTCCTACTGTACTCGGTGACTTAGCTAGTGAAGCTACTGTGTTAACTATTTCTTTTATGTTTTTTGTGGTTACAGGCTTTACATCAAAATTCAACGGTGGGTTTTGAGTAAAATACTTTAATGCTTTTTCTGTTGGAGTGACAACAAGGCTTTTATTTATATTTACAAAGCCTGTTTTCACTAATGTTCTAAAATAAGAAACAACCTTATCAACAGTTTCCTTATTTTCTGATACATTCAGGCTGTTAAGATTAAAGCTATCGGCATATCTGAATATATCTATGTCCTGACCTTCACCCTTAAATTCAAACATAGCTCTATAGTTGTTATTAGCCAGAAAATATTCCTGGTCCTTCTCAAACTGCTTTATAAATGCTGGAGAATTGATATGTTCCTTGCCTTTATCGGTAAGTAAATACTTGCCATTCTCACAGGTAAGATAACCGTCAGCTACAGAATCATCAAAGCTTTCTAAAACATTTCTTCTTAGTATGTTATCCTCTATAGCTTCTAATGATGTTCGCTCTATACCATTCTCTGCTGTTGATACAAATGCAATATCAGTATGCAAGCCAGTATAATTCAAAGATATATTTTCAGGTGCAATTGAGGTATTAGTACCTGAAGATTCTGAACTCATACTACAATGTGGACATCTGAAGAAATTAACCATTCTTTTGATATTTTCCACAGAAGAAACAATAGAGCTTATTTTTGCCATTGCTTTAATAGGGTCATATATATCTACTATATCATCTTCTTTGCTCATTTTAATTCACCTCCTTCATCAGGCATATCATACTGAGTTAATATTCTCTCAAGAGCTGGGTTTATATTTTCTTGAACATCAAACTCATCAAATGCTTCTTCATCATCTAACATATCATACAACGATATATCTTCGGTTTCTTCCTCAAATTCAGCGTCCACTCTTTCTTCTTCCTGTTGGTCAGAAAGAGGTAACTGGATTTGGTTTTCAAATTCAGCATTGAAGCGTTCTTCAAGTTCAGCTTGCTTTGCTTCATATTCAGCTTGTTGAGCTTCAGCTAACTCTTGATTTTCAATCTCTAATTCTTTTCTCTTTTCATCAAGCAGTAAACGATGTTGTTCTTTCTTTGCAGAATATACATTACCGTAAATTTCACGAATATCGGTATTATTTTTCTTGTATGGGGTATTTGGTGGTCCACCGACCTTACACATCATCGGGTGACTTAAAGTATCAAACTTTGTAAGAAAGAACGGTCTTTCGTATCCTACCCAAATTATGCAGGACTCTTCATCTGTATCATCCTTAGATTTAATGGCTTCTTTTATCTCATCAGGATTTAGCAAGGCTCTAGTAGCTGTACTTTCAGTATCAGAGCCACCACCTTGTCTGGCACGGTTATAAGACCTACTGTCTGTTTGTACGGATATATTACCGAGTTTTTTACTGTAGGCTTCGAGGGTGCTATCTTCGGTAGTCCCTAAGAAGGTTGTTATAGAGCAGTTAGCAATTATTCCCTCATAGGTGTCTTTGTAGAGAGCCTTTAGCTGTGAAAGGTCTTGCAGTACAACACATACTCTTATATTGTAGCTACGCACAACAGCTAGGATTTTTTCAAAGTCAGGTATTTTACCGATGTTAGCGAACTCATCAAGCTCAAAGGAAACAAGCTGTTTTAATCTGCCATCATATTTTTCGTCTGCAACTCTGAATAGCCTTTGAAACAGCTGTGAATAGAAGATGTTAGCCACAGCTCTGTATGGATTACTTGGTACAGGTAATATCAGGAAAATAGCTGTCTTTTCAACACCTACATTATCAAAGTCCATCTCATCTTTTGCTGTAAGCAAATCTACATCTTCTACTGCCCATAACTGTAACCTCATAGTCAATGTTTTCTAAATACTACCCATTGTTTCGTGAGGTGTTCCCTGTAAACCTGACCAAGTTATAGTAGCTACATCATAAGGGTGTATAGTAGAGTGCTTGCTCATACATCTGCTAAGCTCGCAGTTAGGGTCTATTTTACCGTTATTGTCATACTGAATTGAATTAATTAGTCTGATTACTCTACCAAAGCTTTTAACTTCATTGTCTGTTTTAAATAGATACATAGAAACAAGAGTAAGTAATTCCTTTGCTGTGCCTATCCAAAAATCCTCCTTTTCGTCTGTGCCAGCTGAAGCAGACATAAACAGAGAGCATATCTCAAGCACATCCTGTTCTGAACTCATATACGCAAAAGGATTATATGAATTTGACAGATTGATATTAATCAGGTTTAGTACCTTTACCTTGTATCCATTCTCTTTGAGCATTTTATAGCAGTTACGATATAATTCACCCTTAGGGTCAGTAACGATGTAGCTACCCCACATTTGCATAATATCAGGCTGTACCTTACGAAAGGATTTACCAGCACCTGAGCCAGCTACAACAACCTCATTAAGATTAGAGATAACCTTTCGTTTACCAACCTTACCACTTATAGGAACATAAAAGTCCTTAGCACAAGGGATACCAGTTTTATCCTTTTTAAAGCGTTTGATTTCTGCCGGAGTTGCAAATCTCGCAGAACCGTGTTCCATTCCCTTATATGAATTTTGATTTGATGATGTAAGCATAACATAGCTCAAACTAATAACAACAAAGTGTACATACCATAGCTTTGTTATCTGCATTTTAAATGCAGTAACAAGCAAGTCACTGGAAAATTCTATTGACTTACCAACATATTCAAAAGAACCCACTAATGCCTCTGTACTGAAATCTCCAGCTACTCCGTTATCAATACAGTACAGATTGTAGCAATAGGTTATGTATGTTACCACTAAAAGCTCCAGCAGAAAAAGAATTATATAGAATATTATCATCGGCAATTTGCTTTGGTTTTTACGCAAAATATTCTGTGCCATAGTCACCTCCGAATTAGCGTTTTTGAGTAGCTATATTATTTAAGGTTTGATTAACTATATTTGAGTCGTTTTTATCGTAACGAATAATAAAGCTACCATCCTTAAAGCTTGCACATTCAAACTTTACGGTTGACGCCTTAGAAAGCCTTTCTATTTGTGGCTCTGTTACAGCCTTATACTCGTATTGAATGTTCTTGCTTTTGTTATCGTTAGCGATATAGGTATCGACTGCTACCTTGTTTATAGCTGTATATACATCCTTTGAAGCAGGGGAAACAATCGGGTATGACTTACCAGTTGCTTTGCTATATGAGCTTGGCAATGATAGAAAAGGCTCGCCTTGCTTGTTAATGACAACACTAACATTCTTAACAGCAAACTCATCGTCAATAACCATTGTTCCTCTTGATACTACATTAGACTGCTTTGAATTATCCTGCTTTTGGTTAATCAACTGCATATCAATATTCTGTGAGCAAGGTGCAATGCTGTTTTCCACATTCTGTTGGGGTTTGTTAAAAGCCTGTATTATAGCGTTGTTAAGCTCTTGTCTGCCTTCGCTGGTCAGAGGAAAGGCTATATCCTGATAATTGCCTGTTTTAGCATTTTTCATTTGTGGCATTTGGATATAGGGCTTATTATCTTTTGATAAACGAATAGTGATACCACTAACTGATACCGTTCCATTTATCACACAGCTTGCTTTGCCTATAATGTTTGTGTTTTCAACCTTGTTTTCACTTGTCTTAATGTTATTAATTACCATATCTGTAATCTCCTTTATCTTCTAGTTTTTCAGACAAGAAAAGCACTACCATTTTGTGTTGGTAGTGCTTTGTCGATTAGTTATTTAGTTGTCTTTAGGCTCTCCAAATAAAGCCTGCATATAATTTCGTTGACCGTATAAAATTCTGTCGATATAAATGTTAGTATCTACAATACGATAAAAGGCAAGGTAATTTCCACATACAAGATAGCGATAATCTGTATTAATGCTGATTATAGAAGAAAGTGATGCACCCATTAACGGAAAGGATGAAAGTCGTTTTATTTTATCAACTATATTTTTTAGAACATTGGTTGCTGCCTGTTCGTTGCATAGCTCTATTTCGATATAATTTTTAATTTCTTCCATATCCTTAATGGCTTTTTCTGTAAATTGAATGTTATACATCTTATAACCCAAATAGCCTTTCTACTTCGTCAATGCTAGTTAGCTTACCATTTTCAGCAGATTGCTTACCTAGGTTTAATTCCTCTAGCAGTTTAATTGTTGCCTTTAATTTTTCGTATTCTTCAATATCCACAATAGCGTATTTACCACGACCATTTTTAGTCAAGAAAACAGGCTCTCCATTAGAAATACCACGCAAAACCTCGTTATAGTTTCTTAAATCAGAAACAGGCTTAATATTAGGCATACTAACAACTCCTTCCTTTGTTGCTGTTAATATTATAGCATAATATTAAGTAAAATACAACAGCAGTATGCTGTATTAGATTATATTTTCAAGGTGTTTGAGGTGCTTGGCTTCAGAGCGTTTTCAACCTTGTCAGACTCCACCTTTTCAAATCTGATAATAAAGTCACCGTTACCACTTCTGTCAGGAACAAAATCTAACTCTACATCAGTAGCTTTCAGTAGCTCAAGCTCGGCTTTGGTAATGGTTCTGTACTCAGAGTTGCCCTTTGCATTTAGCATACGGTTAACCTCTTCAAGTCTGTCATTAACATTCTTTAGCTCTGCTTCGTGTTCAAAAGGCTTTTCAACTTCTTTTTTCACCTTTTCCATCTGACGATTATAGTCCTCAAGACTTAATACTGCTTTGTATTTACGGTCAGAAATAGCACTTAGCTTATTATTAAGCCTTGTGATGTTACCATATATATCATCTGACATTTCAACGCTGTAGCTAAGGTAGCCTTTCAGGTACGCATAAGGTTGATTATCTCTCCTTGCCACAGAAAGAGTAAATCCTCTGTATTCACCCACAGTAAACTCATCTGTCTTTACATGATGAGGTAAAGTGTCAAGCAGTTTAATCAAATACATACCAGCAGTTTTCTTGTCTGTATAGGTAGTACCATTAAGCACCATTTTAAACTCGTCATTATTGATAAGGTGTTCGTCCACGGTAGCCATATCAAGAGTTAAATCGTTGATAAAGCGTTCCTTAATAGCAACCTCTTTAGGTATGTTTAATATCATATCTTCTAGTTTGTACTTGTTGCTTAAATAGTCAGCCTTTAATACCTTCAGATTGGTTTGCTTAATATCCAAATCCATCTTTTCTTTAATCAGAGGATTACCTGTTGCAAGCATTTTGATTTCAGCGTACGAAAGAGCAGATTGGTCTACATCTTCTGCTTCTCTTACTGGTGTTTTTGAACTCATTATCTGAGAGATGAATTTCTGCTTATTCTCAATTAATTGATATGAATATGCGTCGAATGTATCCTCAGTAACATATCTGAACACATAGATTTCTTCATTCTCGTTGCCTTGTCTTAGTATTCGACCGAGGCGTTGCTCGAGGTCACTTGGACGCCAAGGACAATCCAAATCGTGCAAAGCAACTAGCTTATCCTGAATGTTAGTACCAGCACCCATTTTTTCAGTTGAGCCGAGCAGAACTCTGATTTTACCTTGTCTTACATCGCTGAACAATGCAGCCTTTTTTGCGTCGGTGTTATAGTTATGGATAAAGGCTATTTCTTTAGGTGGAATACCCTTGCTAATGAGCTTCTCTTTAATATCATCATAAACATTAAAGCCGTCAGTAGTAGGTGTTGATAAATCGCAGAAAAGAAGCTGAGTGCTACGCTGTTCTGCTGTGTCTTGCCATATCTCAAACACATTATTAACACACATATTAATCTTGCTGTTCTCAAAATCAGGCAATTCAGGGTTCACTATACGCTGGTCTACTGCAAGCTTTCTGCCATCAGTGGTAATTTTCAGCATATTATCTTCTCGTGGGCCAACTGAACCTGAGCGTACTCGGTCTGCACGATTACCACACTCATCTACAAAATTACGCTGGTCTGCACTAGGCTTTGCAACAACCGTTTTAAATTCTGCTTTAGGAACTGGTAGGTTCAGCATATCGGCTGTTTGTATATCTGCACATTCTCTGAAGATGTTCATTAGCTCAGGTAGATTAAAAAACTTTGCAAACCTTGTCTTTTCTCTATACTTCTTACCTTCAGGAGCAAGCTCACTTGCTGTAACGGTAGCACCAAAGCTAGAAGCCCAGCTATCAAAGTGAGCAAAGCCAAGTTTCTTTAGGGTGTCAACAGGATAATCATTTGATTGATAATCAATCAAATCTCTGACAATATCCCTTAGCTTTATCAATCCTCTTACTCGTTCTTCAGATAAGCCTGATATACTTTGCTTTTCCATTATGCTGTTCTTACGGAAATATAAATCTCCGTCCACAATAGCATAGCTATAATTTTTAACAGTAGGGTCTGCTGGTATAGCTTTTACTTCGGTGCTTTCGATTACATCATCTGCATCTTGAGCCTTGTTATAAGTCACTATCTGACCTTGTATTTTAGCCACAGCAGCATTTAATTTTTCTTCAAGTGTGCCATCGTTGTTAGACTCACAAGCCATGGGGCTGTCTCACTAGCGAAAGTGAGACAGCCCCTCTTTTCTTTTTTAATAATCAAGCCACACTTTCAGGATAGGGAATGTGTGGCTATTTTTAATATTCACCCCTGAAATAATCAAGATATGCTTTGAAATTGTCCCGTACAGTAAGAAATGTATCTAACAAAAAGGTGTTTTCGTTGTCCTATTCCTTTAACTCTCGGTAATAGAAAAGCTTCAGACTTTCGTTGATAATAAATGGCACAATGTTGTGATTCAGACGCTCTTTAAAAAGAATAAGTCTGCCTGCACAGCTATTACCATCTTGAAACTAGTGTATGTGTTCAAAGTCAACATGAAATACAGTACTATCATCAAAGGTAACACTGGTTTTTGCGTTGTAGCCTGCAAGCAATTTGCTCAAGCACCTATTTAAACTTGTTTTAATCGATAGACAAAACAAAGAGTGACTGATATAATATCGGTAAAGAGAAACTGGAATTTGTAGAGGATAAAATAAAATGGAATTAAGGTTAAGACACTATAAGCCTTGCGATGCTGAATGTATTGTAAGCTGGATAAAAGACGAGGATGCTTTGCGTAAATGGAGTTCAGATAGATTTGGTGATTACCCTGTTACAGGTGAAGATATAAATAATAAGTATATTGGAAATAATGGTGATTGCATTGAGCCGGATAATTTTTATCCCTTAACTGCGTTTGACGAAAGTGGTGTAGTAGGTCATTTGATTTTGAGATATACAGATGAAGAAAAGAAGGTAATCCGATTCGGCTTTGTAATTGTGGACGACTCGAAAAGAGGCAAGGGCTACGGAAAGCAAATGCTTACACTTGCAATTAAATATGCTTTTGATATTTTTGGAGCAGAGAAAATTACCCTTGGTGTATTCGATAACAATAAACCAGCATATTACTGCTACAAAGCTGCAGGATTTAAAGAAAACGGCGAAGAGCTGTTTTGTGAATTGTTTGGAGAGCAGTGGCGAATAGTTGAAATGGAAATCAATAGATAAGTTTGGTATGACAAATTACCGTTTGCAGAAACATTCAATAAGCTTAACAGTCAGCATTTCAACTCTGATATATTCAGGGTGTGAGCTGAAATATGATTTAACATGACGGAGATATTATGAGTAACATTATAGAAATAACAGA
>JAXJDU010000107.1:0-3451 GCA_036301785.1 Acutalibacteraceae bacterium
TATTATAACCGGCTGATGTGCAACATAGATAACAAGTGAATACTTACCTATAAAGTCAAGTGGTGGGCAAAGCTTTTTATACATCAGCTTTGGTGCACCCTTTTCTTTTAAAAGCTTTCCTATGAAAATGCCTGTAAAAAATAAAAATATATGTGGCACTATCGGGAAGTAATCGCCCGAATAAAAATCTGGTGTTGGCAAACCTAGTATAAACAACGGATAAACACTGTAAAGCTGTGACGGTAAATCGAAATACAATAAGCTCTTAAAGCCGATATACCCATATGGTATGCTATAGGTAATTATGTACAGCAACAGGCTTACAACAATACCCACACTTATTTTTATTTTGTCCACATATTTTTTAAGCAATGAATATATTATCAGTGCCAATCCTAAAAAGTGCAATATTCCGAAAACAATAACCATTTGTGGCATAAACAAAAAGGTTACCAGCGTTACTATCATAGCTATTGCAAAAATTCTTACTCCTCGCTTCAGGTTACTTTTGCTAAGTGAGCAGCTTATTCCACACAGCGTTATAAAGGTTATAGGAATAAGTGGCTGAAGCTTCTGTGCTTTTAAAAATATGTCGTAGCTGAATTCAAGGCTATAAATCAAAGCCATAGAAACCAGGGTATGGTAAATTACCATTGCTATTATCGCTACACCTCTCAGCTCATCAAGCATACAAATTCTCTTATTTTCTTTTTTTATATCTGTACTCATTAAATCTTCCCTTAATCTTGTTGTGTAATTTTTATTATGATATAATTTATTATACACTATGAAATTAATATGTAAAGGTTGTGCTTTTATGGAAAATAAAAATTTTAAGGTTACCACTACAGTTACAAGCGACAAGCTTGCGTGCAGTGTGGGCAGTGGCTCAGCACCGGTTTATGCTACACCAATGGTTGTTGCACTTATGGAAAACGCTGCCTGCACACTTGCAAAAGACCTTGTACCAGAGGACTGCACAACAGTGGGTACAAAAATATCAATCGAGCATTTAGCAGCCACAGCAGAGGGTGCAGAGGTTTATGCAGTGGCAACCCTTACCGAAAGCGATGGCAGACGCTTTGAATTTACTGTAGAGGCATACGATAACGCAGGACTCATAGCAAAGGGTACTCACCAGCGTTTTTCTGTTAAAACAGAAAAATTCATAGCTAAGGCTACTGCAAGGCTAGAAGAATAATTTTATAAAATTATCAACAAATCAACATAATTAAAAAGTATATCTTAAAAGCCTGTGTCATATACATTATCTTGAAAATAAAAATTCAGGAGGTATGTATTATGTACATAATTAAAAGAATTACAAAGGGCTCTGTTGCAGCTGTGCTTATCATCGTTTTTATGCTGTTGCTGGTTATTTTAAGGATTACCAGTATGTCAGATGCCACAACGGCTTATTGTGATGCTGTGGGTAAATATAGCACAGCTATAAGCGAGGAGTTTTCAACAGTGGATTTTCTTGCACAATTCGGTATACAGGTAAGCAAGGAGTCAGAGCAGGCTGCAAAGGTGACAATTCCGTCAGAATTCAACAGGGTATACGAAAATTACAACGCCCTGCAACAATCACAGGGGCTTAGCCTTGAAGATTATAAGGGCAAGGTTGCCACAAAATATACATATAGCGTTACTAACAGCTTGCCCGATACCGATGTAAGCTGTAATATAATTGTATGCGAAAATAAGGTTATAGCAGGCGATTTATGCACAGCAGAGCTTAACGGAGCTATGACAGCACTTACAGATAAAACTCTGCTGCAATCAGAGTCATCAACCTGATAGCAGCTATAAAATACGATGGTATTTATTGGAAAGCAGTATAATCAGGTCACAAAACTTAATTATAATCACGGGGGAAAAAATGAGCTCAGAAAGACTAGACAAGCTTCTTGCACAGCAGGGTGTATTAAGCAGAAGTGAAGTAAAAAAGGCAATTCTAAGAGGCAGAGTAGCTGTAAACGGAGCTGTAGAAAAATCCTACAGCCGTAAAATCAACACAGAAACCGACAGCGTTACGCTTGATAATAATGAAATTTCTTTTGAAAAATATATTTATCTGATAATGAACAAGCCTGCCGGCGTTGTGTGTGCAACACAGGATAAAAAA
Organism: Acutalibacteraceae bacterium; assembly: GCA_036301785.1. Taxonomy (GTDB): domain Bacteria; phylum Bacillota; class Clostridia; order Oscillospirales; family Acutalibacteraceae; genus CAG-964. Next base: position 2,129 of record JAXJDU010000107.1, read on the forward strand.
GAAAAAACAGTTATAGATATTATCCCCGATGAGTACAAAAGAAAAGACCTTTTCCCTGTAGGTCGCTTAGACAAAGACACCGAGGGCTTGCTGATAATAACAAATGACGGTGATTTTGCACACAAAGTTACAGCTCCTAACAAAAAGGTGTACAAGACCTACCATGCAGTAATCGATTCACCGATAAACGACGATGATATAAAAGCCTTTGAAAATGGAATAGTATTTAAAGATGGTACAATTTGCAAAAAAGCATTTTTAAAGGCAGTTGATACAAAAACGGATTATACCGTAGAAGTAAAAATATGCGAGGGTATGTTTCATCAGGTGAAAAAAATGCTTTTAGTACGGGGAAAACAGGTATTATTTTTAAAAAGAATTGCTATTGGAAATTTATTTTTACCCGTCAATTTGCACAATGGTGAGGTTGTAAAAGTAGATTTTTCAGCGTTAAACGACATATTTGTTGACAGTTTGTACTAAAATTTATATCTGTTTTCAGCATAGTGTTGTATGTGTAAAAACTCTGTAAGAATATTTAGTAAAAAATTTACTAGCACATTTTGAAAAAATGTGATATAGTATTATACGAAACAATACACCTTACTGTTACTTGTAAGGAGATCTAGGAGGTACGTGAAATGGCTAGTGTAAAGCTTGAACACATTTACAAAATTTACGAAGGCGGCGTAGAAGCTGTATCAGACGTTAATCTTGACATTGAAGACAAGGAGTTTATCATTCTTGTAGGTCCATCAGGTTGTGGTAAATCTACAACACTAAGAATGATCGCAGGTCTAGAAGATATTAGTAAGGGTACTCTTACAATTGGCGACATGGTTGCTAACGATGTAGCACCTAAGGATAGAGATATTGCAATGGTATTCCAGAACTATGCTCTATACCCACATATGTCAGTTTATGACAACATGGCATTTGGTCTTAAGCTAAGAAAGACTCCAAAGGAAGAAATCCGTAGAAGAGTTGAGGAGGCTGCTAGAATCCTTGACATCGATCATCTACTTGACCGTAAGCCAAAGGCTCTTTCAGGTGGTCAGAGACAGCGTGTTGCTCTGGGTAGAGCTATCGTTCGTGATCCTAAGGTATTCTTGCTTGACGAGCCACTTTCAAACCTTGATGCTAAGCTTCGTGCACAGATGAGAACAGAGATTTCTAAGCTGCACCTAAGACTAGGTACAACATTTATCTATGTAACTCATGACCAGACAGAGGCTATGACAATGGGTACACGTATCGTTGTTATGAAGGACGGCGTCGTTCAGCAGGTTGATACTCCCCAGCACCTTTACGAGATGCCTTGCA
>JAXJDU010000108.1:0-5316 GCA_036301785.1 Acutalibacteraceae bacterium
CCTTTAAAATCCCATAAGGGGTTTCACCCCTTAACCCCACCACCCTTTAAAAAGGGTGGACCTAAACTTTACGCTTTGCTCTATCAAAGTTTGTTGTTAGCCCGACAAACTACAGTTTATATAAAACGAGGATTATTTATGAAAATTATAGTAGATGCTTTTGGTGGTGATAATGCACCTCTTGAAATAATCAAGGGCTGTGCAATGGCTGTAGAAGAATATGGTGTAAATATTATTCTTACAGGTAATGAAGATATAATCAGAAAGGTTGCCACAGAAAACGAAATTTCACTTAAAAATATAGAAATTGTACATACAGACATTGTTGTTACAGCTGATGATGATGCCTCTGCAGTTGTTAAGGATAAAAAGGACTCATCAATGGGCTTAGGTTTTCAGCTGCTTGCTGACGGTAAAGGCGATGCCTTTGTGTCAGCTGGTAACAGTGGTGCACTTGTTGTGGGCAGTACATTGGTTATAAAAAGAATCAAGGGTATAAAACGCCCTGCATTTGCTCCTGTTCTGCCAAATTCAGAGGGTTGCTTTATGCTTATTGACGGTGGAGCTAATAACGAGGTTCGTCCAGAAATGCTGCAGCAATTCGGTATAATGGGTTCAATCTATATGAACAAGGTAATGGGTGTAGAAAACCCAAGAGTAGGACTTGCTAATGTAGGTACAGAGGAGCACAAGGGTACTCAGCTACAGCTTGATGCATATAAGCTTCTACAGGAAAGCAATATAAATTTTGTTGGTAATATAGAGGGCAGAGATGTACCAGCAGATGCCTGCGAGGTTTTAGTAGCAGACGGCTTTACAGGTAATATGATTCTGAAAACCTACGAGGGTGTTGCTATTGAGCTTATGAAGAAGATTAAGGGTATATTCAAAATGAGCCTTAAAAATAAGCTTGCAGCTGCCTTGATTATGAAGGATATGAAAGCCTTTGCCAAAAAAATGGACTACAACGAATACGGTGGTGCAGCTATTATGGGTGTAAACAAGCCTGTATTCAAAGCACATGGCAGTGCAAAGGCAAAAACAATGAAAAACGCTATTAGGCTTACAATGCAGTTTGTAGAGGGTAATGTAATAGATGAAATAAGCAAAAATGTATAATTACTCTATATACTGACAGAGTTAATCTCATAAACCATAGCTTTTAAAGATTTATGTTCTTTAATTGACCAATCTTTTACCCTTCAGGGTAAAAACTTCATTTTGCAGCAGCAAAACTTCATTAGCCGTAAGGCTAACTTCATATCTGCTAAGCAGATACTTCATGCAAAGCTGTTAATGTAACAGCTTTGCACACAGAGGGGAGTATTTACAATGGAAGAGCTTGAGAAAAGCCTGGGCTATAAATTTAAAGATATCAAATATTTAAAAACAGGCCTTACACATTCTTCTTATGCAAACGAGAATAAAAAAAATAATGTAAAATGTAACGAAAGACAGGAATTTCTTGGTGATGCTGTTTTAAGCATAATTGTTTCTGATTATATATACAAGAATTGTCCTGACCGTCCTGAGGGTGAGCTTACAAAGCTGAGAGCTTCACTGGTTTGCGAAAAGTCACTTGCAGGCTATGCCCGTTCAATAAATCTTGGTAAGTATTTATTGCTTAGCAAAGGTGAAAGACGCTCAAACGGTAGCGACAGACCTTCTATTTTAGCAGACGCATTCGAGTCTGTTATCGCTGCAATTTACCTTGACGGTGGTATAGAAGAAGCAAGAAAGTTTGTTTTAAGGTTTGTTGTCCCAGACATTAAAAGTGCAAAAACAATAAGATTCAAGGATTATAAAACATCATTGCAGGAGATTATTCAGAAAAATCCAGAAGAAAGGCTTGAGTATGTGCTTGTGGCAGAAAGTGGCCCAGACCACAACAAACACTTTGTGGTTGAGGTTCGCCTTAATAACAGCAATGTAATAGGCAAGGGTGGCGGCAAAAGCAAAAAAGAAGCCGAGCAGCAGGCAGCACGAGAAGCATTGAGGTTAATGGGATATTGAAGCACTCAAATGTAGCAATATTTGTACCACACAATGGTTGTCCTAACTGCTGTTCATTCTGCAATCAGGTGAAAATCACAGGCAGGCAAAATCAGCCGACCGAAAACGATGTTATAAACGCTGTAGAAATTGCAATGCAAAGCAAGGGCTATAACCCTGAAATGTCAGAAATAGCCTTTTTTGGTGGTAGCTTTACTGCCATAGAGCGTACATACATGCTACAGCTTTTATCTGCTGCATACAGCTTTGTAAAAACAGGCAAATTTGCAGGCATAAGAATTTCTACCAGACCCGATTTTATAGATGATGAAATTCTCACGATTTTAAAGGCATATGGTGTTACTGCTATTGAATTAGGTGCACAAAGTATGTGTGATGATGTTCTTACACTTAACCAGAGAGGTCACACAGCACAGCAGGTTGTGAATGCGTCACAGCTTATAAAGGAATATGGCTTCAATCTTGGTTTGCAGATGATGACAGGTCTTTATGGCAGTACACCAGATAAGGATATATACACAGCACAGCAAATCTGTGCCATAAAGCCGGCAACAGTGCGTATATATCCTACAATTATTATGAAAAACACATTGCTCGCCGATTATTACATCAACGGCAAGTATATAACCTATTCACTTGAAGAAACAATATCGCTTTGTGCAAGACTTTTAATGATGTTTGAAGAAAACAACATTAAGGTTATACGCTTAGGCTTGCATAGTACAGACGAGCTTGCTTCTTCTATGGTGGCAGGCCCATGGCATCCGTCAATAGGAGAGCTGTGTGCGTCACGAATTTACAGAAATAAAATTGAAAATTACATCAAAGAAAATAGCTTGCCCGAGGGTAGCTATTCTGTTTTTATAAATCCTAAAGAAATTTCTAAGGTGCTTGGGCAAAAGCGAAGCAATTTAGAATATTTCAGACAGCTTGGATACAACATAAAGCCTGTACAGGCTCAGGTTGAAAAGGGTGAATTTATTATTGCTTTGAATGATTGATTAAGGCAACAGTAAATTCAAATCAGCTTGCTACAGGTATTACAGGAGTTGAAATTGTGCTATTAAAATCATTGGAAATACACGGCTTTAAAACCTTTCCCGATAAAACTAAATTAACCTTTGACAGGGGCATAACCTCAATAGTTGGCCCTAACGGAAGTGGTAAAAGTAATATAAGTGACGCTATCCGTTGGGTACTTGGTGAACAGTCGGCAAAGGCTATACGATGCTCTAAAATGGAGGATGTTGTATTTAACGGTACCGATAACCGTAAAAAGCTGGGTTATGCAGAGGTAACACTTACATTTGATAATAAAGACAGATCACTTGCATTTGATGGTGACGATGTAGCAATTACAAGGCGTTACTATCGTTCTGGCGACAGTGATTATATGATAAACAAAGCTTCTGTAAGACTAAAGGATATACACGAGCTGTTTATGGATACAGGTCTTGGTCGTGACGGCTACTCTATGATTGGTCAGGGTAAAATTGACAGCATAGTAGCCTCTAAAAGTGAAGAAAGACGAGAGATTTTTGAAGAGGCAGCAGGTATATCCCGTTACAGATACCGTAAGCTTGAGGCTGAACGAAAACTGAAGGGTACAGAAGAAAATCTGGTGCGTTTGCGTGATATTCTTACGGAGCTTGATGACAGAGTTGGACCGTTAGAAATACAGGCTAAAAAGGCAGAAGCATTTTTAGAGTATTCAAACGAGAAAAAAGAGCTTGAAATAGCCCTGTGGCTCAATACAATCAAGCAGTCTGCGTCTGTACTGAGAGAGCAGGAAGAAAAGCTTGAAATCGCAAGAAGCCAGCACCAGTTAGCAGAGCAGGCTCTTGATGAAATCCAGAAGCAAAGCGAAGAGCTGTTTTTGCAAAATAATAAGCATACAGCCCTTATAGATGAAATCAGACGAGAAATTTCAGGCTACGACCAGCAAATCGCAGAGAAAAACTCTGCTGTGTCTGTAGCAAAAAACAATATTACACATAACAACGAAAATATCACCCGTGTACAGCAAGAGATAGATTCTCTTGCAACATCAGCTAAAGATACAGAAATAGAAATCAAAGAGAAAAAGAAGAGAATTGAAGAATACAACCAAAAAATCACACAGCTGCAAAATACATATTCAGATATTGAAGACTCACTTAACGAGATTAATCTGAGTGTAAGTAAAAATTCTGACAAGCTACAGGAAATTTCTTTAAAGCTTACAAAGCTTACTGCAAAGGCTGCTGATATCAAGGTTTCTGCAATGACAAGCATGGCTTCAGTAGGTGAAGCTAAGGAGCGTATAAACACGCTTAATAAATCAAAAATAGTTAAAACACAACAGCTTAACGAACTGTCTGCACAATGCAGAGATTACGAAAAAATGCTTGCAGACTCTACCCAAAGGGTAACAGCTCTTACCAATTCACTTTCTGGCAATCAGCTGAAGCTTGCAAACCGACAGCAAAAACGAGAAGAGCTGAAAAACACTGCCGATAAGCTTAATCTGGATTATCAGGAAAGAGTACGCAGAGTGCGTATGCTTGAGGATTTAGAGAGAAATATGGAGGGCTTTTACAGCAGTGTAAAAATTGTTATCAAAGAAGCTCAAAAAGGTAGTCTTAACGGTATTCATGGTCCTGTATCAAGAGTAATTGAGGTACCAGCTGATTATACCGTTGCAATAGAAACAGCTCTGGGTAATTCAATGCAGCATATTGTTACATCAGACGAAGAAAGTGCAAAGGCTGCAATCAATTACCTTAAACAACGAGATGGTGGACGAGCTACCTTCTTACCATTGACAACAATCAAGGGTACTGTACTTGCAGAAAAGGGACTGGAGGCTTGCAATGGTTTTGTGGGTATTGCTTCACAGCTTTGCAGCTGTCAGCCACAATATATTTCAATTTTAAATTCATTGCTGGGCAGAATTGTAATTGCAGATACTCTTAACAACGCAGTTGCAATTGCTAAAAAATACGGATATAAGTTCCGTATTGTAACACTGGACGGTCAGGTTATAAACGCTGGTGGTTCTCTTACTGGTGGTTCTCAGGGCAGAAAATCTGGCCTGTTATCAAGAGCAGGAGAAATCCAGAAAAATAAAGAAATTGCACTTAATTTAAAAGAGCAGGCAGCAAAGGCACTGGAGGATTATAAATCTGCTTCGCAGGATTATTCAGCAACTGAAGCAGATATCATTAGCACCCGTGCCGAGCTTTCAAAGGCTCAGGAAGAAAAAATCAAAATTGAGGCTGTGCTGAAAAGCAGCAAATCAGAGGTTTCTACACTGAACACATC
>JAXJDU010000109.1:0-3758 GCA_036301785.1 Acutalibacteraceae bacterium
AAATCAGAAGCATATATTTTCAGACAAGAAAGCTACATAACAAACGACAATGGTGGAGTTTTGCACTATAACGTAAACGATTGTAGCTCGGTTGCACTAAATGGTATAATTGCCAATGTTTACGAAACCGAAACAGACGCAATCAACATTACTGAAATTGATGATTTAAATAAAGAGATAGAACACCTCAACAAGCTTAATGCTATGACAAGAGTTACAGGTACATCGCTTGAAGCTATAAATTCATCACTTAACAGCCAGCTTACAGGCTTTATTTCAGATGTACAGAATAACGATTTGACAAATGCTAAAAGTACAATGAATTATTTGCTGTACTCACTTAACGCAAAGCAGGTTACAACTGGTAAAAGTATTGATTTTGATACAAGATTAACTGAGCTTCAGACACAGCGTGAGTCATTACTACAGACAACAAAGCCAGCAATCGCACAGATATCATCACCTATGGCTGGTGTGTTTACAAGCCAGACAGACGGCTGTGAGCTGTTGTACGATTACAAGAAGGTACCAGAAATAACCTACAGCGAGCTTGCCAAGGTAAAGGATACCCCACCAGAGCCAGTGCCGATGAATGTTATAGGCAAGGTTATTTCTGATGTAAACTGGTACATCTGCTGTCCTATGACAAGCAAAGAGGCAGAGGAATTCAAAGAAATATATGATATGGTAGATATCAATATCCCATATGCTTCTGCAGATACTCTTACAGCAAGAGTAGTGGCAGTTAACGATGACGCAAAAACGGGCAGTGCAGTAGTTGTTCTGGAATGTAAGAATATGAACAACACCCTTGCCAAAATAAGGTCAGAGGAAGTTGATATTTCAGTAAGAGAATATTCAGGTATAAAGGTAGATAAATCTGCTGTGCATAAAGATAAAATTACAGCTACAAAAGAAAACGCCGACGGTACTACAAACACAGTAGAAAAGGTTGTAGAGGGTGTTTATATTCTGTATGGTAATGAATTGAAGTTTAAAGAGATAATCAAATTGTACGAAACAGACGAATATGTAATCTGTGATACAGAGCCAGATGAAGAAAAGCTGTTCAGTGGCAGTACAATAAAGCTGTATGATAAAATAGTTACGGAGGGAACAGACCTATATGCAGGAAAAATTGTTAAGCAATCAACAGAAATTGAATGATATAAATTATAATTTCAATACTATAGAAGAAAATATGACAAAAGCTGCCATTGCCAGTGGAAGAACAAGAGATGATATTATTTTTCTTTCAGCAACAAAAACAGTAGATGTAGAATATATCAACTATGCTATCAGCCTTGGCCTTAAATATATTGGCGAAAACAAGGTGCAGGAGCTTCTTTCTAAGTATGATGGCTATGATTTAAGCAAGGCTTCGTTGCAGTTTATAGGTCATCTGCAAAGCAATAAGGTAAGACAGATTGTAGATAAGGTGGATATGATACAATCTGTAGACAGTGTAAAGCTTGCAACAGAAATAGCAAAGCAAAGCTTAAAGCATAATAAATCTACCGATATTTTACTGGAGGTGAATATCGGTAAGGAAGAAAGCAAATCAGGTGTATTTCCAGAGCAGCTACAGGAGCTTTGTGCTGAGGTAAGCAGGCTTGAGGGTGTTAACATAAAGGGTCTTATGACAATACCACCTATATGTGACGACACCAAAACAATTTCTGCATATTTTTCAAGTATGTACAATTTATTTATTGACATTAAGGGTAAAAAGTTAGATAATGTTAGTATGGACTTTCTATCTATGGGAATGTCCTCTGATTACGAAGAAGCCATAAAGTGTGGTGCCAATATGGTAAGGATTGGTTCATCACTGTTTGGTGCCAGAATTTATAAATAATTTGGAGGTACAAAATGGCAGGATTTGGAAATAAATTCAAAAATCTGTGGAGCGTTCCTGAGGAGCTGGAGGACGAAGACCGTTCTTCAAGACGAAGCAGAGATAGAGATTATAAAAAAGACAGAAGAAGCAGAGATGACGACTATTCTGACTCGTCATATTACAGCAGATACAGCAGTGATTCCGATGATTATTCAGAAGAGTCATACTCAGGCTCTTCTTATGACACATATACAAATTATTCAGATGACGAATATTATGACGACACATCAGCAGGCTATTCAACGGGCTTGTCTGCATCGTCGTATTATTCCAATAACCTTATTAATACAAATAAAATTCTTAATATCAACGCAACTGCAAGGCTACAGGTTGTATTCTTCAAGCCGGTCAGCTTTAACAACGACGCAGTGCAGATTGCTGACGAGCTTGTAAAGTCACACACAGTTTTGCTTAACTTTGAGGACACACCACGAGATGAGTCAAAGAGAATTGTAGATTTTTTAAGTGGCTGTGCTTATGTAAGTGGTGGAAAGGTTCAGCGTATAGCAAAGAATATTTTTATAATTACACCAAATAATGTAGAGCTTACAGGCGATAGTCTTATTGACGAGCTTCAGAGCAACGGCTTGCAGATAACAGAGTAAGCTATGACAAATGAAAACGCTTTGTTGATTGCAAGGCTTGATGATGTTATCACAGCCTCTGCAAAAAAACAGTTTCCTGCATTTATTGGATTTTTAAACGAGCAGCAGATTTCTGTTTTAACACAGCACCTTAAAAAATCAAGGGTAAGTAATTACAGATTTTTTGGTGGCTACGAAAACAGCGACAGATGCTTGCTTGGAATATCCTTTGGCGATTATATCGAAGATTATTATTACCCTATAAGTGCTATAAGCTTTAAATATAAGCCGGAATATAAGCTTTCTCACCGTGATTTTCTAGGCTCACTTATGGGCTTAGGCTTAAAGCGAGAGGCTATAGGTGATATACTTACAGGTGATGGATATACGGTTGTATTTATAAAGGACGAAATTAAAAAATATGTACTTTCACAAATTCAGAAAATAGGCTCGGTCGGAGTTGTTGCCGAGGAATGGGATAACTACACACTGCCTGTGAAAAACGAATTTGAGAACATAAGCTGTACAATATCATCAGCAAGGCTTGATAGTATTGTTTCAGCACTTGTCGGTTTAAGCAGAGAAAAATCAGCCACACTTATTAAGCAGGGGCTTGTTTTTGTTAACTCTGTAACAGTAGATAATTTAAGCTATACAATAAAGACCGGCGACAAAATCTCTGTACGAGGTAAAGGAAAATTTATAGTCGGCGATTTTTCAGGTCTTACTAAAAAGGGCAGACTAAAGCTGACTGTTCAAAAATATGTTTAGGAGTGGAATATTATGGTAAGTATTGAAGATGCAAAAAATGTACAGTTTAAAAGCTCTGTAAAGGGTTATAAAAAAGAAGAGGTAGACCAGTTTATTGACGAGGTTGTTGCAACATTAGAGCAAAACAAAAAAGAGAAGATTGACCTTGTTAAGAAGCTTGATATTCTTGCAAAGAGAATTGAGCAGTACAGAAAAGACGAGGACGAGGTGCGTGGTGCTTTAATCAACGCAGAAAAGGTTAAGGGCTCTGCTGTAAAGCAGGCTGAAGAAAAGGTTGCTCTGCTTCTTGAAGAGGCTAAGGCAGAGGCTAAGCGTATTATTTACGATGCAAATGCAAGCGTTGTAGCACAGAAGAATAACTACCTTAAGCTGCAGGCTGATGCTGTTGTTTTAAGAGAGCAGTTACTTGCTACATACAACAACCATATCAGAATGCTTGAGGACTTGCCAACAGCTTCTGATATTGGTCAGATGAAGATAGAGCTTGATAACAAGTATCCAAC
>JAXJDU010000110.1:0-3620 GCA_036301785.1 Acutalibacteraceae bacterium
ATCTATCATAGCATCCATTAGCATATTGCCAATTCCATTTCCACGATATTCAGGCAATATACCGACATTTATAATATCTGCTTCACCTGAATTTTTGCTTGAATTACCATGCCAGATGCTGGGTATAAAATATCTTATGGCAAGCAGAGTTGACCCGAAGACCGGCAAATATACTGGCGAAAACTGCCACGGTGAAGAAAAGGTAAGACGACTTTACGAAAAATACCCAAAGGATACTGTAATAGAAGAATTTTATTCAGACTCCTACAGCGATACACCACTTGCAAAGCTTGCAAAGAAAAGCTTTATGGTTAAGGGTGACGATATAAGCGACTGGATTTTTAAATAATCAGCAAATAAAAACGAATAAATAAAATTGGAGCTTAAGCAACTGATTTCTCAATCGCTTAAGCTCCTTTAATTTTTATCTAAAAGAAAACTGGTTGAATCTGTTTATTTTTCAGTGCAAGCTCTATAGCTGCTGGTATTTTTGAAAAGTCTGCCACCAAGGAATTTGGCTTTTTTATAACATCGTCCTGTGAGAGTGGCACAAGATAAATATTTTTATAGTTAATTATTTTACCAAGATTCTGTGCTGATATTCCCAGAGCATCGTTTGAAGCCAACGCTATTATTATCGGCTTACCAACCCTGAGCAACGATTTTGCTGCCATTGTTACACTTGTGTCTGTAATGCCGTTGCAAAGCTTTGCAAGAGTGTTGCTTGTGCAGGGTGCTATAATCATAGCGTCGCACATATCCTTAGGGCCTAATGGCTCAGCGTCTTTTATAGTGCATATCAGCTTTTTTTCGCTTATTTCTTCAAGTTGCTTAATAAAATCTTTTGCCATGCCAAACCTTGTGTCTGTTGTAGAGGCGTTTTGCGACATAATAGGAGTAATGTCGTAACCCTTTTCTTTTAGCAGTTGCACATGTGGTATTACACTTGAAAAAGTGCAATAAGAGCCGCACATGGCAAAGGCTATTCTAGTGCTGCTCACGCTTTTTCCTCCTCAAGAATGTTGAAGATAGTATTTTTAATAATTTCGCCTGATGTTTTTGGTGCTACCTTACCGGGCAGTGACAATGCGTGTATTGCAGGTATTCCCATTCGCTTTGCACTTTCAAAATCTACACCACCTGGTACAGAAGCCAGATCTATTATTAATGCGTTTGTTGCAATTTTTGCCATAATATGAGCGTCTAAAATCAATGCAGGTACCGTATTGAAAATAATATCAAAGTCACCACTGTTTATAAGGCTGCCATGCTCTATAGGAGTGTATCCATTCAGCTTTATCCACGCCAGTGACTCCTTTCTTCTTGCAGAAACATAAACCTCTGCACCAAGCCCCTTAAGCATTTGTGCAAGTATCTTACCTATTCTGCCATAGCCAGTTATAAGACACTTAGAGCTGTTAACGGTACCCATATATTCCTGCATTGCTATCTGAATAGCACCCTCAGCAGTAGGCACAGCGTTGCACACCTGCATTTCTTCCCTGTTTAAAAAATCATATAGCTTTACATCTTCCCAATGCTTGCTGGTATTCACAAGCTTGCTTTTCATCGGACAGAAAACCGTTTTACCTCTGAATAGTTTTGCAAATTCATCATTTAAAATAATCCTGCTGGTTGAAAACGGAGTATTAAGTGTAACACCGTCTTTACTTACTGGTAACGGTAGAATTATAACATCACTACATATCACAGCCTCTTCAACCGACAGTGAGCCACCAAAGGAGTCCAGTAGCTTGCCAAGCTTTTCAAAGCAGCTTAAGCATACTGTATATCCGTCTGCAGCAATCATTTTTGCTGTGGCAAGCTGGCGTTTATCACCGCCTATTACACCAAAAGTATCTATATTCATTACGCTGTACCTCTCTGTTTTAAATTTGTAATACGGTTAATACATAATATGTGTTAAATACAGATATGTGTACAGGGTAATAATAAAAAAATAAGCATAGATAAACCCCTCAGCTTTCGCCAAGGGGTTTATCCAGATAGTGTATTAGGGTTAATTGTAAGTTGTAAGCATTTATCATTGTGAGGTGTCCCTCACTTCTCTTGTATTATATAATAGATTTTCTAAAATTGCAAGAGTTTTTTTAAAGTAATTTTCTAAAACGACATATTTTGAATACTTTCTATAAATATTACAACACATAATATCGTTATTTGTTATAAATGCACCAACCTAATTATACTTACACCCTGATTATTTCTTTTCAAATGACATACAGTCTGTGCACTGCTGCTGTGTTGGGTTACATTCGTGTGTGCCAACCTGAATTACATTCAAAGAGCAGTAGTCCTTTGTGCTGCAGTGGTTTTTACACTGCTGTACAGTACATCTGATTGATTCGTTTGCATGAGAGTTGTCCATTTGTAATACTTCCTTTCAAATTTAGCTGACGAATAACCGTCTATATTATTTTGCCTGTACTATCAATAATTATTCACACAAAATAAAAGCTTTTTCATAAATTGTAATGAGGTGAAATTATGCTTGAGTCAATATATGAAATTGCTTTTATTTTATTATCTGTTGCAGGGATAGTATACCTGTGGAAATGCTTTATGCTGTTTTTGCTGAGAAACAGGCAGGATAAAATGGTTTATATTGTTATACCATTAGATGACACCTGCGAAAATGTAGAACAGCTTGTGCGAAGCACAGCAGAACGAACATTGCTGATGGGCAATGCAAAATGGGAAAGAATTGTATGTGTAGATTACGGAATAAGCGAAGAAAATAAATACATTGCAGAAAAGCTATGCAAGGAATACAGCTTTATAGATTATATGAATAAAGAAACCTTCAGAATGATTTTTGTAAAATAAAAGAGCATACCCAGCTTGTGGTATGCTCTTGGTGATTATAATTTAAGATTGTAAAAAAATGAAATTTATTATATAATATTTTTATTACTTAAGCTAGAACACCTGGAGCCAGAGTATCGCCATTTTTCTCGAAATTCTCCAGTGGTCTTATAAGAATAATCGGAGTAAGCTCCTTACCCTGACCAGATGGATTATCCTTTACAAACTTAATAATTTCATTTTCGGGAATTTCTTTCTTGATATCGTCAGAGCAACCCAAAAGCTCCTGACCTAAATCGTTAGCATCTACGATAATACAGCTCATGCCAAGCTTTTCTTTAATCTCGTTACAAACACCGTTAGGGTTTTCTGGGATTTTAATACCGATGTCACCGTACTCGTCCCATACCTTGTCGTAGAAGCCGTCAAGACCACTTACCTCTTCACCAACGATTTCGTAGAATACACCCTTTTTACCAAACAGCTTTGTTACAGCACTTGCAAAGCTTGCCCACAAAACCTTTGGCAGACCAGCCTCGTGAATTGCGTACTGCATTTTTATAGTTTCGCCAACACCATAGCCTGTGTCTGGGTGTGAAGCAAACTTAGATAGTAGCTTTGCCCAAAAGCCTATTTTTAGCTCTTCTCTTTTTATTACTCTGTTTTGACATAGTGCTATAATCTTTTCACTTGTAGATATAATGTCACCCTCTTGATAAAGTGGAGAAACATACTTTTTGAATACCTCTATATAATCCTCGCCCTGCTGTACAAAGTGAGTTTTAATTGAGTGA
>JAXJDU010000111.1:0-2654 GCA_036301785.1 Acutalibacteraceae bacterium
CTTATCGAGAGTAACCTTATAAACTCACCTGTAGACTTATATAAGCTTACAAAAGAGGATATTATGTCTTTAGACAGAAAAGGTGAGAAATCAGCAGAAAATCTGATTAAAGCGATTAATAAATCTAAAGACAACGAGCTGTACCGTGTTATCTTCTCACTTGGCATACGACATATCGGTCAGAAAAACGCAAAACTGCTATGCACTGCAAAGGGTAGTATAGATAATATCATAAATTCTACCGTTGAAGAATTGACCTTGATAGAGGGCTTTGGTGAAATTATGGCAAAGAGTGTTGCAGAGTATTTCTCACTTGAGCAAAGCAAGGAGCTTATTTCTCAGCTTAAGGAGCATGGTGTGAAAATGCCAGAGGTTGAGACTAAGTCAGCTGGTGGTAAATTTGCTGGTAAAACCTTTGTGCTTACCGGTACATTGCCTACATTAAAGCGTAGCGAGGCTGCTAAGATAATTGAAGAAATGGGTGGCAAAACCTCGTCATCGGTTTCTAAAAAGACTGACTATGTTGTAGCTGGCGAAGAAGCAGGCAGTAAGCTTGTAAAGGCACAAAGTCTTGGTATAGCTATAATATCAGAGGAAGATTTGCTGAAAATGCGTGACGAATAAAGGGTGATTATCATGAAGAAGATTTTATCATTTATTTTAATATCAATGTCTGCTGCTGTACTTATGAGTGGCTGTAGCAATAGCGTTGAGAATACAGAAAAAACAAACGCAACAGAAGAAACAACTAAGGCTCAGACCCAGACCCAACAGGAGAAAACCGAGCCTGTAGCAGAAGCCGAAGCTGACATTAATGACGCTTTTGCCCGTAAGCCATACAGTAATGGCTTTGCTCTTGAAAGAGTAGACCAACTGCAATGTATAAGCGATGAACAGCTTTACAATCTATGCTCTATAGATGAATCCCCTATTTTTTATGACGGATTTTTCCATGAGAACAACACCTACAATGTTACACTTGATGTTTATGAATATGATATGGATAATGAAACTATCCGTAAATACTTTGATACCTATGAGTATTCTAAATTTGCAAGTATAGGTGCATTGCGTGTGGTTGACAGCTTTGTACATGAGGATACAGCATCTGGCAAATTTTTCTATTATTGCTACTACACAACTACCCGATGGAGTGAAGACGAAAGCCTTGATACAATGGATTTTTACAGAGATGTAATTACTGTAAATTCAGCTGATGGCAGCATTGAAATAACCGAAAGAGTTGCAATACGCACACAGCTTGAGGTGCCAAAGGAAATAACAGGTGACCACGATTTTCATGGAGTGATATAGCAAATTGTAGTTTAGGCGTGAGCTAACGCTCACACCGACGAATTCCAATTTAAAAGGCTGAGCTTATTTTCACAAGCTCAGCCTTTTATTTTATTCATCTGTCGGAATATCTATTATATTTATTTCATCGCACTCAGATTCGTCTGATTTCTCACAATCATCAATCTTTGATTTACCTGTAAACAAAAGCATTATGTTAAAGGTATCATTCTCGTGGTCATATTTTTTTACATAGTAGCTTAAATATCCAAGCATATACCAGAAAATAGCAACCATAAAGGAATGCTCCCACAGCAGGGTTTTTTCTATTGCTGCATAAATACAGTAAGCGAATATAAAAGCAAACAAGCAAGGGTACGGGCTGTTACGGAAGCTTTTTTTCTCAAGGAAAAGCGATTTTACAGTTGCTTTTCCTATTGATACAGCAAAGCCTATAAACAGCACAAAGCCAACCAGACCATTGCTTACCAATATAGTAAGATATCCGTTGTGCAGGTCTGAATATTTAAACCCAGACTCCAGCAGTCTTTGACCAAAAAGCACTATGTTTTCTTTACCTACACCGATTATAGGGTAATTATAAAAAACAACAATTGCCTTTTCCAGCAGTTTTAATCTGCCACTGTCAAGGTTATCGTTTTCGTGTGCAAAGGTAACCATACTGTCTGGTGTTTTATCACCGGGCTTAGCTTCTGACTGCTGTGTAATCTGCGTGCCTGAGTTGATAATATAAGAAGCAGATTTATTAGCCACTGTACGCACACTTATCAACGCAACCAATGACACTACTCCAACAAGCATTAAAATCGTAGCACGCAATAACAGCTGTTTAACAGTAAGCTGTGGCATACCACCAAAAAGCCTGTATAAAACACACCCTAAAATATAGCTTGCAAGAAGCAGTATAGAGCCGTTTGAGTCGCTCATAAAAATAGCTATAAGATTTATAGCTACAGCTGTAATCAGCAACCACTCAGGAAAACGCTTAGCATTATTAATCTTTGAGTAAAGCTCGTCTTTGCTTAAAATATGTGCAGCTATAATTGCAACCACGCCATAAAAGCCAAGCAGATTAGGATTTATAAAAATACCAGTAAAACGATTTTCATATATTACAAATTTATAGGTGCTATATAAAAATTTCATTTTTGACGCACCCAGTGGTAAAACAGCAAAGCTTGCAAGCATTGCAACTGTTGTTGCAATTAAAATTATAGCAGAAACTGTATAAAGCTCTTTTCTTACACGGCGTTTATTTCTCTCGGTATGCATACCGAGAGAAATAAACGCCGTGTAAGAAAAGAGCTTTATACAGTTTCTGCTATAATTTTAATTGCAAC
>JAXJDU010000112.1:0-2559 GCA_036301785.1 Acutalibacteraceae bacterium
AGATAGGGTAAAGCATAATATATTTAAACCCTCGTTTTCTCCAAAGCCTTATATCTTTAAGCTTGACTATAGCAAAGTTTTCCTTTACCAAGCCCATATTCAGATTACTGTGTTTATTATAAAATAGCATTGCGTCACCTGAGTATAAAAATTTCACGACAAATCTCGTGTTGTATATTTAGTTTGTTGTAATAAGCTTTGTAGCTTAAGAAAACGCTTATTTTTTGAGCCACTTAAAAGATGAAATTTTCCAAAATTCCATACATATTTTCTTTTAAAAATAATTCGGGTTTTTATTCCACTTGTATATAAAAGAAAATAGCCTTTTGTTATATCTCTTTCACCAACGCATATAGCAGAGGCTCTGTTATGCTCTTTTTGATAGTTTTCTGCACATATATCTAAATCGATTTGCTGTGGCTTGCCGTATTTGTCATAGTACATAATACTGTCTGCAACATTTTCTGCCTTGCTTCTGTTAATATGAAATATTTTTGTATCCGAAATAATATTTTCCATAATCAGTCCCCCATGAGGTTATTGTATCACAATAGATGAGATAGCTCAAGATTATAAAAATACATTCATAAAAACAAAAAAGCAAGCTGCGAAAAACAGCTTGCTATAAAATCTTACATATCTGAGTTGTTGTTTTCAAGTGTGTTCTGGCTTAAAGCTTTTAAGTAAGCGTTGATAAAGCCGTCGATATCACCATCCATTACAGCACTGATGTTACCAGTTTCAAAGCTTGTACGGTGGTCCTTTACAAGTGTGTAAGGCATAAATACATATGAGCGAATCTGTGAGCCCCATGTGATTTCCTTTTGTACACCCTTGATGTCCTCAATTTTGTCTAAATGCTCACGCTCTTTAATCTCCATAAGCTTTGACATAAGCATTTTCATAGCAACCTCACGGTTCTGGTGCTGGCTACGCTCTACCTGACAAGCAACAACAATGCCTGTAGGAATATGTGTAAGTCGTACAGCTGATGAAGTTTTATTTACCTTCTGACCACCTGCACCACTTGCACGGTAAACATCCATTTTAATATCCTCTGGGTTGATATCTACCTGAATGTTGTCATCAATTTCTGGCATAACCTCAAGAGAAGAGAAAGAAGTGTGTCTTCTGCCTGATGAGTCAAATGGAGAAACTCTTACCAGACGGTGTACACCTGCTTCACTTTTCAGATAGCCATAGGCGTTTACGCCCTCAATAAGAATTACAGCACTCTTCAAGCCTGCTTCATCACCGTCAAGATAGTCAAGAGTTTTAACTTTAAAGCCCATTTTTTCTGCCCAACGGTTATACATACGATAAAGCATTTCTGCCCAGTCCTGAGCCTCTGTACCACCTGAACCAGCATGGAATGTCAGGATAGCATTTTTGCTGTCGTATTCGCCTGTTAAAAGTGTTTGTAAACGCTGCTTTTCAAGGCTTTCTTTTATTGCGTCAACCTCGTTTTGAGCTTCTTCAAGTAAAGATAAATCTTCGTCTTCATTTGCAAGCTCAATCAATGCCAATGCGTCCTCGTATTTTGCAACAAGGCTGTTATAGCCCTCTACCTTATTTTTTAAGGCACTTGTACGCTGTAGAATAACCTGAGATTTCTCCATATCGTCCCAGAATCCAGGCTCGGTTGCTCTGTTTTCAAGCTGCTGAATTTCAGACTCCATTGCTTTTAAGCCAAGAGCATCAGCAAGGTCGTCTATTTCAGGCTTTGTGCGTTCAAGCTCCAGTCTTAATTCTTCAAATTGTACCATAATTTTACCAATCCTTAAAAATAGTCATTATTACTTATTATAATTTATTATGGGGAAAATGTAAAGTGTTGATATATATCATAATTTGAGAAAATTAGTTTGACAATTCGTTATCATTATATGTATGTGTGCAAACCTCTTTGATTTTCTCTCGTAGCTTCTGGAAATCCTCGAATGCTCCTGGCTTGTTGTTAGGGTTACGAAGTAAAGCAGCAGGGTGTAGGGTAGCCATCATAATTACACCGTTTTTCTCAAAGAAAATACCATGTTCCTTTGTAATCTTCATATCGCTTTTAATAAGCCTTGTAGCAGCAACCCTGCCAAGGCAGACAATTATTTTAGGCTTGATAATTTTAACCTGATTTCTCAGCCAGTTAATGCATTGCTCCTGCTCCTCTGGCAATGGGTCACGGTTTTTTGGTGGTCTGCATTTTACCATGTTTGCTATATAAATGTTCTTATGTCTGTCTAAATCAATAGCATTAAGCATTTTATCAAGTAGCTGTCCACCTCTGCCAACAAATGGCTCACCCTGTAAATCCTCGTTTTCTCCAGGACCTTCACCGATAAACATAACCTCGGCATTTTCAACACCTACACCAAAAACAAGATTAGTGCGTGTTTTACCAAGCTCACATTTCTGACAACCACTACATATATCCTTTAACTGTGTTAAATTTTCTACCATATTAATAACTCCGATTATCTGTTTTGTATTATTGCTTTTTGCTAAGCTCTGCCAGCTCGCTTACTATATCAACAACATCCTGTGCCATACGCACACAATATAGAT
>JAXJDU010000113.1:0-14062 GCA_036301785.1 Acutalibacteraceae bacterium
AGTTAAAGGGCTTTGCCCTTTAAAATCCCACAAGGGCTTTGCCCTTGACCCAAAAGCCTTTAAAAAGGCTTTACCCAAACTTTAAGTTTGGGTTTGTGCGTAGCTTACCGACAAATTCCAATTTATCTGCCTGATAAAAAAAGCTGTAATCTGCTATCTCAGTCAGATTACAGCTTTTCTTCATTTTTTATAATCGATAATATGTATTCTTTCTCACAGATTATCTGCCCGCAGGCTTTTTAACAACCTTAAGTACAACGCTTACCACTACAGCAACAACAACTAATGCACCTACAATTATCCATACCACTGTAGCTTTGCTCATAGGCTCCTTTACCTCGTTTGCGTTGTTTTCGTTATCAGCTTTATTAGCAGTGTTTTTTCTGTCCTCTTCAATGATATCATCACCATTGCCAAGTGTTGTTATTTCGCCTTTATATTCACCCACTGTTACGCTTTCATTTACAGTATAGCTTTCAGCAGGAACATCTTCAACATTAACATCTATAATTTCAGCAAGCTCAAATTTAATCTCGTTATCAACAGCTGTATCTGTTACCTTAAAAGACATAGTTGTCATCAGCTTTTCTTCTGTAAAGTCCATACCTGTTACAACATCGGTACCTATAAACTTAACCAGACCTGCCTCATCTGCATTTGAAATAGCAAGAGGTCCCATATTAGGAATATTCACGCTTTCTTTATCCAGCTCCAATGATTTATCATCGTAGCTTATCTTTGCGTTGATACCAGAGCAAACCTTATCACATTTGAACATTACAGTATAGGTTACTGTATCACCCTTATTGAAGGTTTCGCCATTAATTTTAACTGTGTCTGCAGCAAAACCACTTACTGCACACATACTTGCCATTACAACAGCTATAATAAAAAACGCTGCTGCTCTTTTTGCTAACGAAAAATATTTTTTCATCATTATATCCCCTTTTCCTGCACACTGTAAATAAGCTGTTTATACAAACGCTACCCTTACACTGTGCTTATTTAATTAAGAAAAAACAGGCACCACCAAGGTGATGCCTGTTCTGTTGTTACTGATTATAAATTAACCAACAAGTCTGTTCAGAAGCATCTTATCAGGAAGATCATATCTGCCGTTACCGTTAAGGTCACCAACAGCTAGCTGATACTCGTTTGGCTTAACCAGACTCTGGTTAGCATAAATCTGCATCCAAGCATACATATCTGCCTTAGAAATTGTACCATCGTTGTTGATATCACCCTTCAGATACTCTACAGTTGCTGAAGTAATCTTAACCTGCTGAGCAAATGTAACACCATTTGCACCCTGTAGTGTTTCCTGATTCATGTGTGTATACTGTAGATTTGTATCTACAAGATCTCTCATACGATATGAAAGTGTTGTCTTACCATCCTTAAGAGCCTTTAGCTGAATACATACAACCTTAGTTGTTTTACCCTTGAACTTCAGACCGTTAGGGTTAGCATCTGTAATACTAGCTCTACCCTCTGTATCGTTCAGTACAGCCTGTGCAAGGCTACCACCTGGGAAGTCTACTGCTGACTGTGACAGGCCAAGTGCATAGTTGATTGCGTTTGTACCTGCTGCAAAACCATACTCGTCAGCAAATGTCTCGTCGATGTCAAACATCTTTGTATCGTAGTACATATCAACTGTCCAACCTGCAACATCAAGTGCTGTTGATGGAACTGCAACCTCTACCCAATAGTTTACAACATCACCTGCTTTTACAGTAACCTCTGTAGCTGCTGTTGTAGCATTTTCTGGTGGGTTTGTTGGGTTTGTAGGCTGTGTTGGTTGTGTTGGCTGTGTAGGCTGTGTAGGCTGTGTAGGCTGTGTAGGCTGTGTTGGCTGTGTTGGCTGCACATTTGAAGCACCCTTAACCTGATGAGCAAATGTAACACCATTTGCACCCTGTAGTGTTTCCTGATTCATGTGTGTATACTTAAGATTTGTATCAACAAGATCTCTCATACGGTATGAAAGTGTTGTTGTACCATCTTTAACAGCCTTTAGCTGAATACATACAACCTTAGTTGTCTTACCCTTGAACTTCAGACCGTTAGGGTTAGCATCTGTAATACTAGCTCTACCCTCTGAGTCGTTAAGTACTGCCTGTGCAAGGCTACCACCTGGGAAGTCTACTGCTGACTGTGACAGGCCAAGTGCATAGTTGATTGCATTTGTACCTGCTGCAAAACCATACTCGTCAGCAAAAGCTTCGTCGATGTCGAACATATTTGTATCGTAGTACATATCAATTGTCCAACCAGCAACATCTAGTGCTGTTGATGGAACTGCAACCTCTACCCAGTAATTTACAACATCACCTGCTTTTACAGAGATTTCTGTAGCAGCTGTTGTAGTGTTTTCTGGTGGGTTTGTTGGAGCTGTTGGAGCTGAACCGTTAACTGTAGCATTCTCTGTGAATGTTACACCACTTACAGGCTTGAAGTTTGTAACAAGGTCCTTCTCATTATCATCAATCATTTCTTCGATTGTGTAAGTAATGTTGAATGTACCTGCCTTCTTAGCCTTCAGCTGAATTGTCTGCAGTGTAGCACCGTTAGCTGCTGTGTAAGGCTTGTTAGCTGGAGCAAGAACAGCAGATCTAACCTCACCTGTTAATGCTGTGTTAGTCTGCTCAGTACCATTGCCTTCACCTAGTGTAGAAACACCATCGTTGCTGTATGATGTATCCAGTGTGAATGCATTAGCATCGAAGCCTGTTGTAATTCTATAGCCACCAATCTTCTTAGCTGTGTTTACATCTACTGTAAATGTTACAGAATCACCAGCCTTAACTGTTACCTGCTTCTGACCTGTGATACTTGAGATAGGAGAAGTAGGAGCTGTTGGCTGTGTAGGAGCTGTTGGCTGTGTTGGGTTTGTTGGGTTAGTTGGCTGTGTTGGCTGTGTTGGCTGTGTTGGACCCTCACCCTTACCAATTCTTGCGAATGGAGCTGTGATAAAGTCCTCGTCACTCTTCTCGAAGCTGTTGTTCTCCTGAGAAGCTGCAGCGTCATCAAGGTCAGCCTGGTCTGTCATTACAGGGTCAGCTGGCAGACAGTCCATAGGTGATTTACCCATTGTAGCAACCAGCATTACGCCAATACCGTTGTTCTGAACATCGCTCTTTGTAATTCCTAGTTCATCATATGGAATAGAAAGCTCATAGAAGAAGTCCATTGTGCTGCTGCTGTGACCCTTTGTATTAAAGTCAACCCAAGCAGCTGAATTGTCACATACATCGCCAGGTACACGGTTGTTGTTTACACCGTAAGCACCGTCGATACCGTAAACATTTTTGCTTAGAATACCTAAGCCATATTTCATCTTAACCTTAGATGTTTTTGCACTTAAAATTTCAACTGGGTTCAAGCCTGTGCTGTCACCACCATATACCCAAGGGCCGTTACCACCCTTAGTATTAATTGAAATCAGCTTGTTAAAGCTGTTCTGAAGTGTCATACCTGAATTCCAGATAGTACCACCTGTTGTCAGTGCACCATTTTTACCGATTGCAGTGTCTGACTTACCTGTATCAACTGCAATAAAGAATGGCAACTCCTGTGTCTGCCATAGTACACCCTGTGATAGTGGATAGTTGTCGCTAGGAGCAACCATATCCTGAACATTTGTCATTTCCCACATCAGGTATACATTGTTATCGTCGTATGCACCATATAGTGCATATAGGTCCACACCTACCTCGTACATTGAGTTAGGACGATACACTCTTGGGTCATCGTTTGCTGTACCCTGTGCAATAAGCATTGAGCTGTTCCAATCTGATAGATCACCATCTACAGAGATTGTTTTGTTAGCACCAAATCCAGCTGCGTTTGTTGAATAATACTTGGCCAGTGATGAGCCAGATTCTTCTTTGTTTGTGTTGGCTGCTGAAACTGTAGCTTCTGTATCTGCAGCAGAAACTGTAGTTGGTACACAACACATTGACGCAACCATCATAGATGCAAGCATAACGCTTAACGCTCTTTTATGGTTTTTTGCCATTAAAATTCCTCCTTTTTATCGCTATTATAAGCATATCTAAGCAATCTCTATTATATAGAATCACACATAAAAAAACAATGGTTTTTACAGAAGTGAAACTAAAATCGTTTATTATACCAAAAAACAGAATGCTTTTTTATACATGATAACCTTGAATTTTATGGATGATTTTTTATCAAAAAACTTATAGTATCTGATATAAATTTTTATCGATATGTCTTATTCTATCGCCATTTTTCTACATCACAGCATAAATCTGAACCATCTTATACCGTGATAAATCACAGTTTAATTCTTACTTGTACAGCACAAAGCGTCTGATATCCATAATAATATACTATCAGATATAATAAAAGACGAATAGTCAACCCACCTAGACTACAGACTAAAAATTTTCTGCACTGTACGATGAAGCGATACACTCGAAGGTTTCATCCTTAAAATAAAACAAATAGTGTTGTAAATTATCAGCAAACACACCTACTTTTACCGGGGCAGGAAAATTCTCTTGCCAATCTGAACCATGCACCAGATAAAACTCTCCCCACTTTACACCGTATTGCTTATACCTTGATCGATTGTAAACATAAAAGCCCTCATCGTTTGGTTCTCCGATTCTATATTGATAGCAGTTATGAAATGTTATTTTGGCTTTGTCACCCTCTGAATAGCCGTGATATTCAAAAGCATTAAGATAAAAAGTAATAACAACATCAGCACCTTCAACCGATACGCTAAGCTCTGGGGCATTAGGCTCAGAATTCCAGCCAATGTTCAGCTGCTCAAATTCTATTTGATTATCCATATATATCCTTCCTCTGCTGATTTGTTTTTGTTATAAAAAAATAACGCAGTATCTCTACTGCGTTATCTCTCTAAGTTTTCAGAGTATGTATACTCTTAAATTATTCCTCTACAGGAGCACTAACTGGGCAAACGCCAGCACAAGCACCGCAATCAAGGCATGCATCAGCGTCGATAACATACTTGTCATCACCCTCTGAGATAGCCTCTACAGGACACTCAGCTGCACAAGCACCACATGAAATGCATTCATCAGTAATTTTATAAGCCATTCTAAAGCACCTCCTTGAATATTCTTACACTCATATTGTAACATTACTTTTAAAAAAAGCAACACTTTTAATAAACTTTTTAAAATTATATTTTTGCCTGCTCAGGTAAAAATATACATATGCCATTGCTACAGCAATTATTCCTCTAAGCCCTTCAGCTGTTCAATTTCGCTCTTATTAAGGCGAATCTGACCGTCCTTGATAATTTTAACCTGACTGACTGTATAGGTTGATGGTGCAGCAGCCTGAGATTTATCAAGGCTTACCTTTAATACACCTGTAAGAAGATTCTGCTCTACTACAGTACCCTTACCGTCTGGTGTGCTTACAATAGCACCCACCTTCGGTGTCTTTTTAAGTAAATCCAGATATGCCTCCTGCTCGTACTTTAAACAGCACATAAGTCTGCCACAGGTACCTGATATTTTAACAGGACTAAGCGACAAGCCTTGCTCCTTAGCCATTTTTATAGATACAGGCTGAAATTCACCTAAGAACGATGAGCAACAAAACGGTCTTCCACACACACCCAGACCACCAAGCATTTTCGCTTCATCTCTTACACCAATCTGTCTCAGCTCTATTCTTGTACGGAAAACAGACGCTAAATCCTTTACAAGTGCTCTGAAGTCAACTCTGCCATCTGCTGTAAAGTAGAATAAAATTTTATTATTATCCAATGTATACTCTACATCAACAAGCTTCATGTCAAGCTTATGCTGTGCAATTTTTTCTTCGCACAATGCAAATGCTTTTTTCTCTTTTTCTTTATTTTCCTTTAGTCTTGCAATATCCTCGTCGGTTGCTTTTCGTATCAGTTTTTTCAGTGGGTGCACAATTTCTTTGTCGTCTATCTCTCGGTTAGCCATTGCAACCTGACCACATTCTACACCTCGTGCTGTTTCTACTATTACATAATCACCTGTTTCAAGTGGTGTTGAATCAGGGTCAAAATAATATATCTTACCTACATTTTTAAATCTTACGCCTATTACCTCTGTCATTTTTGCCTCCTTAATTCAGCACAAAGCCACGACGAAAACAAATTCATATTTATATTGCTTCTCAGCCTTGACTGTGCTGTGGTAATTATATCTGTAATATTAATTAAATTCTGAGTATTCAGGCTATCTGCCAGAAATTGCTCGGTAGTGCTGCAGCTCGTATTTGCCACCCGTGATTTTACTGCATTGCTGACCATAACAAAAAGCCTGTCAAGCACATCCTTTGCAAAGCTTCGGTCACTGAATGATGTTGCACACAAAAGCTCATAGCCTTTTTTAGCTGTAATAGCCCTTGCTATCTGCTGTGCCTTTTCAATAGCCTTCTCAGCCTTTTCATCTGTATAGCTGTCTGTGCCAAGCCTGTAAACAGTAGCTCTTGAGCGAATAGTCTGCAGCAGCTGCTGTGACGAAGTACAGCACAATATAAACAGCACATTCTGTGGTGGCTCTTCAAGCACCTTTAAAAACGCATTTTGTGCCTGCACCTGCATTTTGTCTGCATTCGGGATTATATACACCTTTGTTTTTGCCTCGTTAGGCTTTATATAAACATCACTGCATATGCTTCGTATACCCTCAACATTTACAACCTCGCTTTTACCCGTAAGCTGAGCTGTGTAAACATCAGGGTGATTACCAGACTTAACCTTTTTGCACTGATTGCAAGCCCCACAGGGCTTAACCTCATTTGTACATACAGCCCACTGGCTCAGCTTTTCGATATAGCTTTGTAACAGCTGTGGCTGGTTGCTCTCTAAAGCAACTGCGTGTGGCAATCTGCCTGAGTGCATAGCGTTTTCAAGCGTTTTAGCTGTGCTTGTATTTAAAATCTCTTCCACAACTATCACCCCCTGAATAAGATTAATTATTCTTAATCTTATTTATTTTAACATTTTTTAAGATAAATTACCACCGTTTTTTATATGAATTTTCATCCATAATTCCAAAACGATTAATTCAGGGTATCTACAAGCTCTTTTAAATTTGCATACATCTCCTCAAGTACAGAAAAATCATAATCTGTATACATATTCTTATAAAGCCTGTCTATATTTTCTTCAAAATTCTTTGGCAAAATTCTGCATTTGTTTTTGCAGATTTCAACTAATCTTTTTTCGCCGGGATGTGCCATCTCGTTAAGTGCAAATATTACATCAAAATAGCTTTCTATATAAGCTGTTGTCCTGTGGCATATACTTACTAAGTCGTTGCGATTTACAGCCTTTTTAATCTGCTTATCGTAGGAAGGTAAAACGCCACTAAGCATTTTCATATTCTTTTCTATTATATTCTCCTTCAGCTGCTTTGGATAAGGTACATTATATTTTTCCTGCACAGCTGTAAATTCACCATCTTTATCATAATAAACCTTACTTACATTTAATGTATGCCAGAAAGCTGTGGTATAGCCTAGTCGTGCAGAGCAGTTGTCAACAACATATCTCTGTATATTCACAAGCATATCCATACTTCTGAAAATAATATCTGCTGGTATACCGTTGTTCAGTATAACATTATCTTCATATTCAAAATACTTGTTGCCAACCTCTATACTCTGGCAGTATTTATTATAAATTTCTTCTCGCACAGCCTCTGACACAAAATCATTTTCTCTGCTGTAAACATAAACATCATAATCAGATTTTTCATCACCGTTGCCACTTGCTCTTGAGCCTGCAATAGCTATTGCAACAACCTGTGCCTGAGCTTTAAGCTCGTCTAAAATGCTTTTTATTTCATTATCTAAATTAACCATAAAAACCTCCAAAATATAAATTTTGATATATTTATAAAAGAATTTTATCACATTATGTCTAAAATAACAATCACCAGCATACAAAAAATCCCTTACTATCACAGTAAGGGATTAATGAGCTGTGTATTTAGCTTATATTTACTAAAACAATTAATTACTTCTTAATCTCAGCGTCGCCTGTGTCGTTATACAGGTTAAATCTGAACAGCTTAGCCTCATCCTCTGCATTTTCGCAAACAATGTAAGCCTCTGCAATCTTACCACCCTCGATAAGCTGTGTTAAACCAACAAGCTGGCATAGCTTACTCTTCAGGTTCAAGTGATCGCCCTCTCTTGTTACCAGAAATACGTTGCCCTGACATGTATCAAGCACAGCAAGGAATTCGGTAACATCGATGTCATGTAGTTCAATAATTGGTGTCATAAAAAATTCCTCCTTAAAAATTTCGTGCCTACTCTGGACTTGTAATCTCATTTCGGAGCTTTATTTATCAGCAGGTAACCATTTATTACCTGTTGATTATATTATAGCAGATATTTTGTAATTGTCAACAAAAATCTTTTAAATAATTTATACAATATTCCTAAAGAGTTTTATTTTTACGACACTTTGGCAGCTCGTTTTTTGATACTTTTACTAAAAAATCAAATTTTTCTGTTCTTTATTATATTTTTTTATTTCATATTTTATTTATTTTTTACAACACTTTTATAACAGGTTTTATTCTTTAATTCATTCTGACAATTTTATTTTTCCGTCTGAAATTTCAATAACTCTGGGTATTTTCGTGGCTATTTTACTGTCATGGGTTATCATTACTATTGTTTTTCCACTTTTATGAAGCCTGAAAAGTATATTCATTATCTCTTTGCCAGAGTTAACATCAAGGTTGCCAGTAGGCTCGTCTGCTAAAATCAACGGTGGAGATGACGCTATTGCCCTTGCTATTGCAACCCTTTGCTGCTGACCACCCGACAGCTGACCAGGCAGGTGGTTTTCTCTGCTTGTAAGGTCAACCATTTTTAATGCTCCCTTTGCAAGCCTTTTTCTTTTTTCCTTACTCAATCCACGATACATAAGTGGCAGCTCTACATTTTCAACAGCAGACAAAGAGCTTACCAGATTAAAGCTTTGAAAAATAAAGCCTATTTCTTTATTTCTTATCTGGCTCAGCCTGCTTTCTTTTGCATTAAAAATATCATTGCCATTAAGGTAATATGAGCCCTTTTGTGGTGTATCAAGACAGCCTAAAATATTCATAAGCGTAGATTTGCCCGACCCCGACTGCCCTACTATAGCCACAAACTCACCTTTTTCAATATCTAAGCTTACATTGTCCAACGCTTTAAGTATTGTATCGCCTAAAGTATACTGCTTTGTTACATTCCTTATTTTTATCAGTGACATTGCTACATCTCGCTTTTTATTCTGTTTAATGCACCCTTTTCTATTCGTGACACCTGTGCCTGACTTATTCCTATTTCCTGTGCTACCTCCATTTGCGTTTTGCCCTTGAAAAATCTTAACATCAGCACATTTTTCTCTCTGTCAGATAAGCTTGCCATAGCGTCCTTAAAGGCAAGCTCCTCCAGCCAGTTTCGTTCATCATTATTATCACCAAGCTGGTCCATAACATAAATAGTATCGTTACCATCAAAAAATACAGGCTCGTATAATGACACAGGCTCTACAATTGCCTCTAAAGCAAGCACAACACTCTCCTTTGGCAGCTCTAACGCATTTGCAATTTCTTCTATAGTAGGCTCCCTGTTGTTTTCTGCTATCATCTGCTCCTTAACCTGCATAGCTCTGTAGGCTGTATCTCGCATACTTCTGCTTACTCGCACACTATTGTTATCACGCAGAAATCTTCTCAGCTCGCCAATTATCATAGGAACACCATAGGTAGAAAACTTCACACCCACAGTTACATCAAAATTATCTATCGCCTTAATAAGCCCTATACATCCCACCTGAAATAAATCATCCGGACATTCTCCCCTGTTTGTAAAGCGTTTTACCACGCTTAGCACAAGCCTTAAATTACCACTTATCATTTCTTCTCGTGCTTTGGCTCGTTCATACGGTGTTCCCTCTCTCATAATTTTTAACAATTCGGTTTTTTCTGACTCCTTTAGTACCCTTAGCTTAGCAGTGTTTACTCCACAAATCTCCACCTTGCTGTACTGCATAAAAAAATAACCTCCCTGTACGGTAATTACTGTTAGTAGTATTACCGTAGCAAAGAGGTTTAATTCATTACCTGCATTCGTTGCAAAGTCTGATTATTTTTTATGTTTCATATGAATATATGCGTTTGTGGCTATAGCTCCACCATTAACATAGACTATTCTGGTATCTAAGTATGATGTATAGCCCAAAGAATTATCCTTAAAATTAATAATATAGCCACCCTTTGGAAGATTATTTATTTTAATCTCGCCGTTTTCGTCAGGATAATAATAATGTGGCACTGTGCTCAGCTCTTCAGGCTCAAGCTCACCCTTGCTGTTTTCCTTTAATGCAACAAACTTGCCTGTACTGTAGTCTTTTATTGTAAATCGACTTTTATCTGTTACATCACTCTTTACAGAAACCTGCTGATAATCAACAGGGTAAGCTTTATAATTCGGGGCTTTAGAATTTCTTTTAGCTTCGTTATAAAACACCTGCGAAATTTTAAGCGTGCCATTCATACTTACCACTGAGCTTTCATAAACAGCCTCTGAATAAAGCTGTGTGCCTAACGGATAAGCAGGATGTGCGTCATCAACTATATATTCACTTGGATTGTCAACAGTTTCTAAAGTGTTTTTTACATAGTTCATCGGTGCTACAAATGCATAGCCGTTCATTTCACACCAGTTACTAAGAGCAATTGTATATTCCTGATGAGTATTTTCCTGTTCGATATATTTTGTAAGCTGATAGGATTTTTTATTTACATATTCAAACGGAGCAACAAAAACAAATTTATTTACTTTTTCAGTATCCTTAGCGTTAATATACTCCACAAGGTCCTCAAGCTTTGTTATATACTCTGCTGCTGTAAAGGTGGTAGAGGTTCCCTTTTTTCCTCTGAATACAACATCGTTAATACCAAGTGCTATTATATATGTGTCTGCTGTTGAATTGCTTATCGCCTGCACATCGGTTGCATTGTCAAATATTGAAGCCGAGGTCTGTCCACCGGTTGCAGCAACATCTACAGCTTTAATATTCGGGAATCTGTCAATAAGCCCCTCATACCAGCCATATCCACCTGATACTGAGCCAACTGTAATGCTATCGCCAACTATGCAAACCCCATTTGCTTCACTTAGCACCCTGTACATTTTGTTATTTTCAACCTCAATTACCTTACTTTCTTCATCCTCTGCTATAGTAAAATCTTCTCTGAAGTCACCGTTATCTGCTGATACCCGGTATTCACCTGCCACAAGGTCTATGTGAGCTAACCCGTTTGTAGTATTCAACCCTGCAATAACAGCAGCTTCGCCATTTTTGCTTACACTCTCAACAGTATAATTCACTTCATCAGTAAGATTTTGCCTGTCGTACGACTGTATCTGCAGCTTACATTGCTTAACAGCCTCGGTTACTGGCTCTGTTGCTTGTATCGGCTCTTCTTCTGTTTGGTCAGCAAAAGCTGTAAAGTCACAGCCCGTAAGCATACCTACAGCCACAAACAGC
Organism: Acutalibacteraceae bacterium; assembly: GCA_036301785.1. Taxonomy (GTDB): domain Bacteria; phylum Bacillota; class Clostridia; order Oscillospirales; family Acutalibacteraceae; genus CAG-964. The sequence continues at coordinate 11,552 of JAXJDU010000113.1, forward strand.
AGGGCTATTATCAGTACATTTTTCTTCTTCATATACATTCACCTGTTACAATAATCTTATACAATAATAACAGCTTTAATTTTTTATTTCAATAAGATTATCTTATCTTTAATTTTATATTTACACCCTTTTATAATAAACACTTCTAAAAAGCAGACAGAGCTTTGCTGTAAAAAGTCTGTTTTTTAATAGTGTTCAGTATTACTGCCTATATACAAAAACCAAAATCAAAAGCCCGACCTTGCCTTTATATGCACAAGCCGAGCTTTTTATTCTGTTAAAAATTATTTTTCTGCTCTGTTAATAGCATTCAGCACACCAAATAATGAGCTACGGTAAATGTTGCTGGAAATACCAACACCGAAAATTCTCTTACCCTGTGGTGTCATCAGCTGAATATAAGAAACAGCCTTTGAGTCAGAGCCTGTTGAAATTGCGTGCTGCTCATAGTCAACAAATGTGTAATCACATACTCCTACACTCTCTAAAGCGTGAACAAATGCATCGATAGGGCCGTTACCCTCGCCAGAAATCTGTACATCTGTAGACTCGTCACCATTTGTACGCAGTACACCTGTTACTCTTATCAGGTGACCACCCTCACCTATTTCTGCAACTGTTGGATGACCTACAAGCTCATACTTTCTTACTGCGTTAATATAGTTATCCTCGAAAATGGTAAGCAACTCATCAGGCACAAGCTCTCTGCCCAGCTCATCACACTTTTTCTGAACAAGCTGGCTGAACTCTGGGTGCATCTGCTTTGGCATTTTGTAGCCATAGGTATTAGCCATAACAAACGCAGCACCACCCTTACCCGACTGTGAATTAATACGGATAATAGGCTCGTACTGTCTGCCAACATCAGCAGGGTCAATTGGAAGATAAGGGATTTCCCAGTAATCTGTGTTTGAATCCTTCATATACTCCATACCCTTATTTATAGCGTCCTGATGTGAACCAGAAAACGCTGTAAACACAAGCTCACCAACATAAGGTGCTCTTTCATGTATTTTCATATTTGTACAACGCTCGTAAACCTCTCTGTACTTTGGCAGGTTACTGAAGTCCAGCTGTGGGTCTACACCCTGTGTAAACATATTAAGTCCCATTGTAACTATATCAAGGTTGCCTGTTCTCTCGCCATTACCAAACAATGTACCCTCTACTCTTTCTGCACCAGCAAGCACAGCAAGCTCAGCAGCAGCAACACCACAGCCTCTGTCGTTATGTGGGTGAATACTGATTATAGCAGCCTCTCTGTTTGGCAGGTTCTTTATAAAATACTCAACCTGATCAGCATATGTGTTCGCTGTACACATCTCTACTGTATTAGGCAGGTTAAGAATTACAGGGTTTTCCTTTGTAGAGCCTAGCTCCTGCATAACCTTGCTACAAATATCTACTGCAAAATCAACCTCTGTACCACTGAAGCTTTCTGGTGAATACTCAAAACGGATATTTGTATCACCCTGATAAGCCTCTGTAAGCTCACGGATAAGTCTTGCACCCTGTATAGCTATTTCTGTAACACCCTCCATATCCTTCTTGAAAACAACCTTACGCTGTAAAGTTGAGGTTGAATTATAGAAGTGAATGATTACATTCTTAGCACCGTCAATAGCCTCAAAGGTTTTTCTTATCAGATGCTCTCTTGCCTGAACAAGAACCTGAATTGTAACATCATCAGGAATATGATTACCCTCGATAAGCTCACGACAAATTTCGTATTCTGTTTCTGACGCTGACGGAAAGCCTATTTCAATCTCCTTAAAGCCCATATCACATAAAAGCTTGAAAAATTCCAGCTTTTCTTCTAAATTCATTGGGTCAACAAGTGCCTGGTTACCGTCTCGCAGGTCAACACTACACCAGATTGGTGCTTTCTCTATTACTTTGCTTGGCCATTCTCTGTCTGGCAAATCAATTTGTTTAAAAGGAATATACTTTTTATAAGAACTATTCATATTTATTCTCCTCCTCTATCTAATAAAAAAGCCCTTTTCCTTCGCATATACGAAAGAAAAGGGACGATAATAAGCTTTTACCGTGGTACCACCCTGATTCAAGCAGTACAACACTGCTCCTTAAATAAATCTCCAGCAAGATTTCAGTTTGTAACGAAACCACTCGTCTTGCCTTACATTATCAGACAAGCAACTCCGGGATGAGCTATACACATAATCGCAAACATCGGTTCACACCAACCACCGACTCTCTGAAGCTTAACCTACTATGTCTTATTCCCTTCACAGTTTTTATAGGTATTACATTGTATATTACAATTATATACACAAAGGCAGATTTGTCAAGTATTTTAACAAAAGAAAAGCTATGTATCACGCTTATGCAAATAAATTGGAATTTGTCGGTAAGCTACGCACAAACCAAAACTTAAAAGTTTTGATTAAACTTTTTTCAAAAGTTTATGGGTCGAGGGCAAAGCCATCGTGGGATTTTAAAGGGCAAAGCCCTTTAACTCATAGTTTTTCTAAAAATGCCATTTTCAAT